>DAONII010000001.1:0-21558 GCA_035405085.1 bacterium
TGTCTGGTTACATCAGGCGTCAAACGTGGCGGAGAGGGTGTCTGCCAAAGGAACGCAAGTTGCGTGAGCGTAGCTGCTGCGCTGCGCGTGCGGAGACCGCCGGAGCCCTTGTTTTTAACTAGTAACGAGTACATCGGTGTCCGTGTATGCCAAAGCAGCCGGGGATTCTGAGTGGAGTTTGTTGCGCTGCGCGTGCGGAGATCACCATGGCTTTTATCTAAAACGAGCCATCGATGTGTTTACTGTACACAAACTGCCAGATACTCTCTGAGCGGCGTCCGAGTGCGCCGCTTTCCGTAGCCGTTAATGAAGCGGCGCACGAGCGCAGTAAGCGAGCGGCGCCTGAGCGAGCGAACGAAGCGAAGAGAGTGTCTGGCAGTTTGCGTACATAACCACATCTGACGATTATATCCGCTACAGCGCGGCACATATGATCGAAAACGCAGCGAAGGGGCTCCGACTGCTTCGGCCTTCAACCACACCTGCCGAGGATCTTACATCCGCTTGGGAATCCTGACCTTCTTGAGCCTACGCAGCAAATCGAAGTAGACCTCCACCGGCTCCCCCTCCTCGGACCAGGGGTCCAGGAACAGCTCGCGCACGAGCGGCTTCTTCACCACGTGCCCCACCAGGCCGTAGAAGAGCCTGTCGCCCAGCATGTAGCCCAGCGCGTGCGTGAGCGAGAGGAAGAGGTCCATCCGGCTCCTGAATATCTCGCCGCGCGACATCGGCCTGCCCCTGCGCTCGAACTTCTTGTACTCGAGGACCATCTGCAGCGTCTCGTACTCGAGTCTGCGGTTTTCGGGGATTCCCGCTTTGTCCAGATACGCGAGCGTCTCCCTGCACTCCTTCTCGTGCCAGCACTTGCGCTTGTGGTTTATGCACTTCGACCCGAAGAAGCCCAGCGCCTCATGCAGGACGTTCGCGTAGAAGGCGTCGACGAGCTCGCGCGGCTCCTCCGGACCCGACGACACGCTCTTGATGAAGTGCGAGGCCTCCTCGGCCGCGTGGTTTATCGAGAGGTTCGCGAGATAGACGACCTTCGCCTTCGCGATGTAGTAGCTCTCGCTCGCTAGTATCTGCCTCTTGATAGCGGATATCTCACCCTTCGAAAAGTCGCCGCGATCCTCGAGGTGTTTAAGAAACGAGAGATCCCCGCAGGTGAAGACCTCCACCTCGTCGCGCTCGGGACCGAGCTCGATCTTCAGGAAATCGCAGAGCCGGTCGACGATCTCCAGAAACGACACCTTCGCGTCGGCGTAGTCGATCTCGCCTTCCTCGTGCTCGAGCCAATTGAGGTAGGAGCGCTGGCTTATGACCGGCGGCGTGTGCATCCGGCAGAAATTGCCGTCGGGGAGCTTCACGACCTCGATTCGCTCGTCGGCCCCCTCCTCGGCGAGCTTCCAGTAGATCGGCTCGCTGTTCTGGAAGAGGATGAGGTGCTTGCGCTTGAGGCCAAATCCGGAGAGCTCCCGCTTCAGATCGCGCGGCAGGTGACCGGGCGCAAGATGCAGATCACCTATGAGAACGAACAGGCGCAGCGCCGGGTTCTTTTTCACTATCCTGGCCAAAAGCTTCGCGCTCGCGGCGTCGCGCCTGCGAACGTCGGAGCCCTCAGGGGCGGCGTCGATCGCGTACATCGGAATCCTGTGATAACGGCAGAAGTCGAAGAGCGGCTTGAAGCTCTCCCAGAGATCGAATACCCAGTGTTCCTCGAGTCGGATACGCTTCAGGAAGGTCGCCTCGCTTATCCTCCCGGCGAGGTATTTGTCGAGAGTCCCCTGGTGTTTTTTGTGCAGCAGCTCCAGCCCCACCATGAAGCTTCGGTCCACCTTCACCACCGCCTTGAGTATGCGAAGAAAGGAGCGCTGCGACTGGTTGCACGTGTGGTAGTCGCCTACGTAGACGACGCCGGAGCCCAGCACCGCCCTTATCATCTCGCCCTGGTCGGAGGAACGCTCATAGCGCGAGACCGCTCGCCTGTAGGAGCGCTCGTAGCTATCGAAGCCTGGTTCGCGGACAGAGATCGAGCTGTCGATCAGCTCCTTGTTCGAGCGCCACAGCTTCTTCTGGATGGCCAGGAGCTCGGCTCGCGGTGAAATGGGCATGGCATTTTTTACCACAGCCACGGCCAAGCGGCAAAACCAAAATACCATCCTAGGAAGCACACGGATGAAAAGGCGCAGCGAGAGGGCTCAGCGCACCTCGAAGCGGAAGAAGCGGTCGAAATCAAGCGTCACGCCTATCGCCGCAAGCCAGTTGTTGCGAGAGAGCCCCTGCACATAGCCGGCGTTTATAACGCGCTCGTAGCCGGCGGTGAAATCGATCCTCGTGTTCAGTTTGCTCGTGTAGCGCGGCGAGAAGAGAAAGCGGTACCGGTGCTCGTGCGGGCCCGGCCTCACGACTATTATGTCGCCGAGCGACCCGTCCGGATCGTTCCTATCCGCGTGGATGTCGGAGCGCCTCACCTCCCAGTCGAACGCGGCGGAGAGCTCCACCGAAGGCGTAAGGTCGTAACGGAAAACCGCGCCTGCAGCCATCGCGTCCGGCCCCAGATCATCGCCCAAAATCAGGCTGTTCAGGGTATGCCCCTTCCGGAAGAGGCCGTGCCGGTACATTATGGAGCACATGCGCCTGAACTCGAAGCGCAAATCCGCGGTGCCCGAAGGATTCAGCGCGGGGAGATAGATGCCGGCCAGGTAGCTCGATCCGTCCCGCAGAAAGCGCTTTATCGTGTCTCGCTTGTCCTCGTTCGTTATGACGCCGTAGATCTCAAGACCTCGCAGCTGAGGTATCCGGATGAGAAGGGAGCCCTCCATCATCTGGTTTCCCTTGTTCGGATCCCCCGGCGAACTCCCGGACGGCCGAAAACCCAGGTACTCGCCGATGACGTCCAGCGCCGACAAGGGAGGAGCGCCCTCGCCGCCCATGAATACCGTGTGTCCGATCCCTATCTCCACGTAGCGGACGGGCAGATACGCAAGCCGCCACGCGCCGAGCCAGCCATAGCGGAAGGATGCGTCCGGCCCCATGTTGGCGCCGAGCATCGATATCTTCCACTGGCCTAGGTGGCGAAAGATCCACGGCAACCGGCCGGGGGACGGAGTCGTGAACTCTATGAGATCGAGCGGCCTGGCGTTGTTCGTCATAAGCAGCGCGCCGTGCTCGCCGGGGCCCCAGGCCACGCTCTTGCGCCCGAAGATCAGCGCCGCGTTGCCGGCCTGAAGGACGCCGTAACCGCGCTGGAGCAGAACCTCAACGGACATATCGCCATCGCGCCAGACGTTCGACTCGACCCTCGGCGTGAAGTCTATCGCGAAGTGCCTGCCGAAGCGAAATCGGTTGTCTATCTCGAAGGAGGCCTGGACTCCGTCGACGAGATGGCGCCCCTCGCGATACGCGAGGAACGGGTCGACGAGCGCGTCTATAGTGCCGTAGCCATTGTCCGGTATTATCCTAAGAGGTGCGGCGCTCGAAAAAGCGAGGCTCATCCGCAGGCGTTCGGCCGGATTGCCGCTTATCGTTGCGAGCTCTACCTCCAAAGCGCCGGCGGCGACCAGCTCCTCGCGAAACTGTTTCGACAGGCGCAAGAGAATGCGGTCGACGTGCTTCCTGCGCTGGGCGAGGCTGAGCCTTCTCTCGAAGCCCTCCTCGCCTTCGATTGCAGCGTCGATCCTGTCGCGGCGCTTAAGCGCCTGAGCGACGAGCCTTGCGAACTCACTGCGCGCGTAAGGGCGCTGATCCTTGACCGGCGGATCGCACAAACCGAATGCGACGAGTTTGTCGATATCGCGGTACGCGCGGTTGGTGAGGTCGTCCAAAAACACGCTCACCACCGCACCATCCGCCTTCGAGGAAAGGCCTGCGCAGAAGAACAGTAGGAAGACCAACATGAAAGCGATGCGCCTGATCATGAACGCCTCCCCTCGCGAAACTTGTGGGAGAAGACGATTATCGCGGGCACCAGCAGTATCGCAGAGGTGATGCAGGCGATCTCGCCTATCACCGCGGCCAGACCGAAGGTAGCCAGCGCCTGATTGGCCGCGGTGGTCAAGACGAAGTATCCTATTATCGTCGTAGCGGAGCACAAAACGACCGCCCCGCCGGTGTGGCGGATCGCGTATATCGCCGACATCGGCCCCTCCTCGTGTATCCGCATCGCCACGTTTATCCCGTAGTCCACGCCTATTCCGAACGTCAGCGGAAGGACTATGAAGTTGAAGAAGTTGATCTTGATCTCGAGCAGGGCCGCGATGCCGACCATTACGAGCACCGCCCACACAAGCCCGCAAACGACGACCGCCGAAATCTGCACCCTCTTCAGCGCGATCACTATGAAGACCACGACGCACAGGAGCGACGCGAGCGTGAGATACGGCGCATCGTGCTTAATGATCTCGATGAGATCGGAGAATATTATCGACTCGCTCGCCGCGTGCTTCACGCTCCCGTCTGGCAGCCTGATGTCGCGGATCGTATCCGCAAAGCGCATGAGGTTCCGTCCGTCGGAGAGAAGCATGCCGGGCCGCGGGTTTATGAAGACGACCGCGCCGCGCCTGCCTTCCAGATCCTCGAAGTGGCTCGTGAGCGCGGCCGGAAGGTCCTCCACCGTAAGCGCCCTGCCTAGTATCGACCTTCGCACCCGGTCGACCTTCCTCCGCGCGTCGCCCTTTATGTCGCGCACCCACCTCTCCGACAGAAGAGCACGAAGCTTCTCCATTATGGGAAGCTTCCTCTCCTGGTCCGGGGGAAGCAGGTTGTCTATGGAATGGCAGCTCCCCACGCGCTGCTCCGATACCGGCAGGGAGTCGTTCTGACGCATCACGGCGTCGCAGACCTCCATCCCCTCCTCCACCGAACCCACCAGCACCGCCGAGGGGGTCATCGAGTGCTTGAAGAGCTTCGAAACGCGCTTCTCGAGGGCCTCGGTGCCCGACGCCACGGAGACCTGGTTCCGCATCTTCGTGAAGTCGTATTCTATAGCGTGGGGAGCGAATCGCCACACCACCCCCGCGGCCGCTATGGCCGCCAGGGAAGCGAGCACCAGGAGCACAGCCGGCATCCTCATCGCCACGCGCGAAGCTACTGCAAATAGCGCGCTCTCCCTCTTGGGTACCAATCGCGGCTTCACGAGCTTCAAGATCTTTTCCGACTCGAGGGTGAGCACCGGCAAAACGAACATCGCCGAGACCCAACAGAACATCACGCCCGTAGCGCCTATGAAACCGAACTGCGAGAGCCCCCTTATGCGCGCTATGGTCAACACGGCGAAAGCGACAGCGGTCGTCGCGGCCGCCAGAAGCGTCGGGCGAGCGGTGGCCTCCATGGCCTTCTGCATGGATTCCAGCGGCGGGCGCTGTTTCTTTCTCTCCTCCAGGTACCTCGCGGTCAGAATGATTCCATAATTTATCCCCGTCCCCACGATTATAGACCCCAAAAACGCGGTCTGGGCGTTCAGATAGCCGATCGCGAACCTCGTCGCCGCGAAGGTCCACGCGAGCGCTATCAGGAGCGAAGCCCCCAGCAGGAACACGACCCTGACGCGCAGAAAATACACTATGATGGCCGCCGCCACGAGCGAAAGGCACAGGAGGGCTGTGGAGAGTATGTCGCGCTTGAGAGTGTCGTACTCCTCTATCGTGCTCTTCACGTTTCCGCAGGTGCCCACCTTAAGCCTGGGATCGAACGAGGCGGGGTCGAGCTCGGAGACGACGCGCTCCACCTCGCCCACCAGGCGCCTGGCGGATTCTATCGTTATGGTGGCGCCGTATGGTCGGATAACCATTATCAGCATCCGCCCCCACTCCCCACCGTAATAGTCATCGACCGTCGTGACCGGCGCGCTGTAGTTCTTCTCGTTGCGCTCGCGTATGTCGTCGAAGTTCAGTTCGGGCGGGGTTACGTCACCCTCCTCGGCCAGGTCGATATACAGCGGGGATCGCTTGATCTTCTCGAAGTCGACCCGTTTCTTGAGCCGGTTGTACATCAGCTCGAGATCGGAGACGCCTATGTAGTATAGGAAGTGGTTTTCGTAGAATTTGCGGACGTCATCGGCCTTGTAGCTTATATAGCGGATCAGGCCCTCCGGCTCCTCCCCCAGCCTTTTTGCAAGCGCGTCCATGAAGCGCTTGTTAGCCTCCGGATCGGGGCTCTCCGCCACGACCACGAGCGAACCCACCCCGCCTACCGTCTTCAGGACGCGGTCGAGCTCCTGAACGCCAGGATAGTTCTGCGGGAGCAGCTCCTTTAGGTCACTCTTGAGCTTTAGCCCAAAGGCCGCGTACGCCGAGGCGAGAAACGTGACGAGGATTACGAGCAGGGCGAATTTCTCGCGCCCGGCTACAACCCTGAGATAACTGCCGACGAACCGATGGAAGCGTTTGACCATTGGGGATCTGCCACAGAAAGAGTCGGTGCAGCTCTAGAGCGGGAGGCCGTATCTGCGCCTCAGCCCTCGCCACGCGCGCGTCAAAGATTCCGCGCCTACGTATGCCGCAGCGGCGACCAGTATGCCCGCCGCGATATCTATGACCCAGTGATGCCTCAGATACACGGTGGAAAACCACAGGCTCAAGATGAGCGGCACGTAGGCGTACCATACGACCCTGCTCGCGCGATTCAGATTCCTGAAACGGAACGCGTAGATGAGAGCAACCGCCGACAGCGCCACGTGGAGGCTCGGAAATGCCCCGCCGCTTATGACGGATAGGCCGTCCCACGCACCCTGAAGGCGGTCGAACAGGAAGAGCCCATACAGGCGCGGCGGGTCGGTATAGAGGTGCTCTATGAAATAGCGCGGCGGCGAGGCGGGAAGAAAGACATAACCCACGAATCCCATCAGGAACGTGAGCGTCATCGCAAGCGACATGTGGCGAAAATCCTCGCGCCTGTCCCAGAGCGACAGCAAAAGCATCAGGAAGAGGCCGACCATGAGGTAGGTGGCATACGATACGGAGAAGATGTCGGTCGCCAGAGGCGAGAATATCCTCTGTGCCCAGATCGTGGGCTCCACGCCGAAGATCGCGATATCCCATTCGTTGAGCAAAACCGCGAAATCCCATCCGGTAACCTGTCCCGCGACATCGTGCAGGTTCTCGTAGATGAAGACGACGAGGCAGAACGGCAGCCAGTCGCGAAGGATATGCCCGATCTCACTCTTCCACTCGCCGGGCTTTCTCCACGCCTGTATGGCCGTGGCGGCCACCATCGCGAGCAATGGGACCAGCGCGGTGGCCTGCAGAAGCCTTATGCTCCCGCCCATGGCCAGAACGGATGCGACGAGCAGAAAGGCCATGCCTATCAGGATGGCCATATCGAAGCCCATCACCGCGAGGCGGTAGAGAAAGCGGCCCCACATAAGGGAGGCGAGCCTTGAGAGACCGATCCTCGCCCCTCCGCTGCACGCGCCGCACAGTTCCTTTGGATTCGCAGAGCTATCCGTGGCCATAAAAGTTGCGGGATGCTATACATTCAGCCCCCCGAATACAATAAAAAAAAGCCCTTTCAGGCCATAGGGATAGGCGGTTTTTGCCATTTTCGCCTAACGAGGGCAAATGTTTGACAAAGGGGCGCTCTTTACAGATAAAGGCCGGAATTTTCATGAAAATCGGCATAGTCACAGAGTATTTCTACCCGACGCTGGGCGGCATAACCGAGAACATCTACCATTTCTCGAGGGAGCTTTTGCGCCTGGGGCACGATTTCCGCATAATCACCGGCAGGGGCGACGATCCGGGAGAGATAGACCCTGAGGTCAGACGCCGGATGATCTTCCTGGGCAGGAGCATACCGGTCTTCTTCAACGGCTCCTGCGGGCGCGCCACAGTGGGGATTGGGCTCACGCGGAAGATGCGCGAGGTGCTGGGGAGCGAGGGCTTCGACATAATCCATGCACACTCGCCGGTTTTTCCGACTCTGCCGATGATAGCGAACCTGCAGGCGAACGCGCCGGTCGTCGGCACCTTTCACACCTGCACCGGCCGAAACCTAATCTACTACCGAGCGTACAGGAAATCCGCTCAGAACCTCATAGACCGGATGGCCGGGAGGATAGCGGTCTCGGAATGCTGCGCGAGGGAGAACAATTCTTTCTTCAAAGGACATTTCGACGTCATCCCGAACGGTGTGGACGTCTGCTGGTGGACGGACGGCGCGAAGAGGATTCCCCGCTTCGACGACGGAACCGTGAACGTGCTCTTCCTCGGGCGCCCGGACACGCGAAACGGACTCGACACTCTAATAGCCGCGTTCGCCAGGGTCCACAGGGCCAGGCCCCGCACCCGGCTCATCGTGGTAGGCGACGGACCCCTGCGCTTCCACTTCGAGAGGCAGGTCCCCGAGGAGGCGAAGAAAGCGGTCTTCTTCGAGGGAGCGGCGAGCGATTCGCGCCCGGATTACCTTGCCACCGCGGATATCTTCTGCTTTCTGCCGACCATAGCCTCCTTCGGCGTCACGATACTCGAGGGGATGAGCGCCGGCAGGGCGATCATCGCATCGGACATAGAGGCGTTTCGCGATCTGCTCAAGCACGAGGAGAGCGCGCTGCTCTGCCCGCCCGGCGACGTGGACGCCCTTTCGGCGTCCATCCTGCGGCTCGTCGACGACCCGCAGCTGCGTGAAAAAACCGGCGTCTCCGCGCGCGCGCACGTGGGGCGCTACGACTGGCCCAGGGTGGCTGTTCAGCACATAGAGTACTACAACCGGATACTCGGGGAAACGGGGACGGGCGACTGAATCCGGATGTGAAAGTTTCTTTAAAAGCTGGCCCCGATGCAGCGATGCGCATTTAAGGATCTCTCGATGAAGAGGACGGCACTGACGGCTCTGGGATGGCTCGTATCGGTGGCGCTTATCGCGATACTCGCCACGAAGCTCGACTTCGCTCTCCTCTGGAAGGAGCTCGCGAAAGCCGGCTGGGGCTGGCTCTTCCTCGCCGCATCCGTTAACATCGGGGTCATCGCGCTCAAGGCGCTGCGCTGGAAATGGATGATGGCCCCGGCGGCAAAATCCCCATACGGCGGTATATTCCGCGCGACAATGATCGGGCTGGCCGGAAACAACCTTTTGCCCGCGAGAGGCGGCGACTGGTACAAGATATACCTGCTGGGCAAATGGGCCGGGGTAACCAAGGCGGCGCTCGCGTCGATCACCGGCCTCGACAAGCTCTTCGACGGTTTGGCGATCCTCATACTATTCGGTTTGCTCTCCTTCCACTCCCGCTTTCCGGAGTGGGTGAGGCAGGGCACGACGATCGTATCGATAGTCATCGCGGTGTCGCTTCTCATTTGCGTCGCGCTTTTGGTCCATCACAGGAGGATACCGGAGGACGCCGCGGGGGAGCTGGGGAGGATAAGCCGCCTTGCGAAGAATCTCGGATCCGGAATGGCGATGCTCGCGAGCAGAAACCTGGTCATTTCAACCATCTTGATATCCATCATGATCTGCCTCGCACAGGTGGGCACCATATGGTGCTGTCAGATCGCCTTCGGGCAGCGCCTCGACATATGGGTTCCGGCGCTCGTCTACGTCGCGATAAATCTCGCGATCATAGTCCCCTCCGCGCCTTCGGGGGTGGGCCCGTTTGAGGTCGCGGCGGTGCTCGCCTATACCTGGTTTGGCGTCGGCAAGGAGATCGCATTCAACATCGCCCTCTTCTACCATGCGGTGCAGTTTCTGCCGGTTACCGCAATCGGCCTCGTCTTTTACCTGAAGGCCCTCGGACAAGGGGAAAAGAAGATGACCGAGGAGATGAAAGGCGGTGATGGGGGAACAGGAAGCACGGGTGTTGAGGCGGTGAAAAGATAAAAGGGAGGCAGTCATGAAGGACAACTACATCGTCGGTGTTATAGGCGCGGGAAACATGGGCGAGGCGCTCATAAAGGGGCTGCTCCGCTCGAACCTCGTGCGCTCTTACGAGATATTGGCATCTGCAAGGACACAGAGGAGAATCAGGTTTCTGGAGAAGACCTACGGCGTGCACACTACGCGAAAGAACCTGTCCGTCGTCGCCGCGTGCGACACTATAATACTGGCCGTAAAGCCGCAGGACATGGAGAATGTCTGCGGGGAGATAAGGGATAAAGCTACGAAGGACCACCTGATAATATCAATCGCAGCGGGCATCGACTTCTCGAAGCTCCGCCAGATGCTCGGCGCGAAGCCCAGGCTCATACGCGTGATGCCAAACCTGCCCGCGGTCATAGACGCCGGCGTCTCCGCGATCTACTGCGGGCCCAGGATGCCAGAGAGATACCGCCGCTTCGCGCACCAGATATTCCAGGCGGTGGGCCAGACGGTAGACATACGCGAGGAAAAACTCATGGACGTGGTGACGGGCCTCTCAGGCACCGGCCCCGCCTATTTCTTCGCGATGATGGAGGCGCTGTGTTCAGCCGGAAGGAAGATGGGGCTGACGGATGGGATGTCGCGCATGCTCACCCTCCAGACCGCGCTCGGCGCGGCCGAGATGGCCGCCTCAAACGGCGCCAGCCCCGAGGAGCTTCGCCGCCGCGTCACATCGAAGAAGGGAACCACGTGGGCCGCGATGCGCCACATGAAGAAGCGCAATTTCTGGAGGACGATGGAGGAGGCCGTCGCTGTAGCCACAAAGCGCGCGCGGCAGCTCAGGACTTTAAAGAAGTAACGGGATCAGGGATCAGGGATCAGGGAACTGGGATCAGGGAACTGGGAACTGGGAACTGGGAACTGGGAACAGATGCAGGTCGGGGAGGGGTTGTCATGTCCATACTGGGATATCTGGTTTTTGCGCTGGCGAAGGTCATAGGGCTAATAATCGACCTCTATACGATAGTCGTGATTATTTCGGCGCTAATCTCGTGGGTCAGTCCGGATCCATACAACCCGCTCGTAAGGCTCCTGCGGGGGCTCACCGAGCCGGCCTTCAACCTCGCGCGCCGCATGCTGCCTAATGCGCTTTTGAGACTCAGAATCGACATCTCCCCTATAATCGTGCTTTTGGCGCTCGTGCTTCTGGATGCGCTGGTCTCGGGAATACTGGTGGAGTTCGGTCGCAGGCTCATTCACTCCTGACTGCAAGCAAGAAAGCATGGAACTCGTTGTCAAAGAGAGGGCGGACGGCGTCACCTTCGAGTGCAGAGTCGCCCCACGTGCCGGGAAAAGCGCCGTAAAGGGGGTGCGAAACGGCGCCCTGCATCTGGCGCTCGGGGCCCCCCCGGTCGACGGTCGCGCAAACGAGGAGCTCGTCAAATATCTCGCCACCCTGCTGCGCGTTTCAAAGTCGCGAGTCTTTATCCTCAGCGGCGAGCGGGGACGCACGAAGCTGGTATTCATTCAGGGTATAAAGCCAGACGAGCTGCTTTGTGCCCTCTTCGGCAAAAGTTGATTTTTCACGCATGATTCGTCGTATAACCGATAAAAGTATTATCCGACTCTCCTCTAAACTCTTTACAATATAGGGCCATCGGCTAGAATGGAGACAGGATTCCCCATGTTTCGATGGGGAGTCTAAACCTCTATTCAACATTTTTTCACATAGTTGGAGATATGCAATGCCGATCTACGAATACCGATGCAGGGGTTGCAAAAGGGATTTCGAGGTCCTTCAGAAGATCACCGACGAACCCCTTGCGAAATGCCCCGAGTGCGGCAAACAGGTGAAGCGCCTCATCTCTCAGACGTCCTTCGCCCTGAAGGGCGGAGGATGGTACAAGGACGGCTATTCTTCAACAAAGGCAAACAAGGCTGCGACGGAGTCCCCGGCTTCGCCGAAGAAGAAGGACAAGAAGGCCGAGAAGACGCCGGCTAAAAAGAACGAAAAGTGATAACGACTGGCCAAGCGCAGCCGACGGGGAGACGATCCGTGTCGGCCGCGTCAGGCACAGCACTGCTCGGCGGTCGCAATGATAGACAAAATCGACAGGCCGGAGGCCCCGCCGGCGTATTACATAACGCGCCCCAAGGACGCGAAGGAAAGCCAGCACGAGCAGCAGGAACGGAAGGACGAGGAGGGGGAACGAAGGCGCAAGGAAGCGTCGGAAAAGGAATGGAGCAAGTTCGACCGCCGCACCACAGTCATCCGCCCCCATAGCGCCAGGCGCGAACAGATAAGGCGCTGCCTCTTCCGCGGGGTCTTTCTGCACAGCGGCGTCGGCACGCTCCAGCTCGACGTCATATGGAGGGACGGCCACAAGACGGCCGGAGCCCTGGTGCTTCTGGCCCGTCTTGAGGATTACCTGAGGCTCAAGAAATTTTCTCCCGGGCAGGAGGTGCCCGACACGTTCTGGTCGCACGGCGGCAAGGTTGAGATGGGCCTCATACAGGTGATATCGTCAGGCGTTCCTTCAAGGCAGGGGGCGCGCACCGAAGCCGAAGGGAGAGGGGCCCGAAAAACCTCGCCGGCCTCCCCTTCCGCCCTCGAGGCGGCGGGGATACTCAAACACGGCGGGCGAGGAATAAGATGGGGGGTCCTGGCCGTCTACGCCCTCTTAGCTGGAATAGCCCTGATGATAGTTCTGGCCATCGTGCGATAGGGAAATCCGTCACGGCGGCTGCACGAACGGAGACGACATGGCTGAATTCGAACCGAAACAGTTCGGCAAGTACTTCCTGATCGACAAGCTGGCTGTGGGCGGAATGGCAGAGATCTACAAGGCCAAGACCTTCGGCGTGGACGGCTTCGAGAAGGAGCTGGCGATCAAACGGATCCTCCCCCACTGCGCCGCCGACAAGGATTTCATCACGATGTTGATCGCGGAGGCGAAGCTCTCGGTCCTCCTTTCGCACGCGAACATCGTGCAGGTCTACGACCTGGGCAAGGTGGAAGACGACTACTTCATCTCGATGGAGTTCATCCACGGCGTAAACTTAAGGGACATCCTGTACCATGCACGCGAGGCAAAGATCCCAATACCGCTCGACATAGCGGTCTACATAGTCTCCGAGGTATGCAAGGGTCTCGACTACGCGCACAGGAAGACCGATCAGACGAACAAGCCGCTCAACATCGTCCACCGCGACGTGAGCCCCCAGAACGTGCTCATCTCTTACGAGGGCGAGGTCAAGATCGTGGACTTCGGCATAGCCAAGGCCGCGATGAACATATCGCACACGATGGCGGGCATCCTCAAGGGGAAGATCGCTTACATGTCCCCCGAGCAGGCCCTGGGAAAGGCCATAGACAGCCGCACCGACATATTCTCCACCGGAATCCTTTTGTACGAGGTAATAACCGGGACGAAGCTCTTCACCGGCGAGAGCCAGTTCGAGGTCCTCAAGAAAATCCGCACCACACACATAACCCCGGACAACCTGCCTGATTCCGTACCCGCGGCACTGAAGCCCATCGTGGCGAAGGCGCTGGCCTACAGCGTGGAAGAGCGCTACCAGAACGCCGGCGACTTCCAGATAGACCTCACGAAGTTCCTCTACTCGACCTACGTCGACTTCTCTCCGAGAAAGCTCGCCGCGTTCATACGCAAGATATTCGCCACGGAGATAAAGGGAGACCAGATGGCCGGGGCGCGCGGGGCCGCCGCGGAGCAGCAGACCTCATCGATGGACATCATCGAGGGGGCGAAGCAGGTCGAGATCGTCCACAACCCCGAGGAGGCATCTCCGCGCGAGGACACAGCCAGAACCAGGACACCCGAGGAGGATTTCAAAGACACGCAGGTGAAACCGAAGCCGACCGAGGCCGCCCCCCCGTCTCCACCCGAGACTACCGAGCGTGAAAAGAAGAGGGTCGCCTCCAGGGCGTCTAAGGCGCTCAAGGGCACGATATGGCTCGCCGCTCTTATAGCGGCGGTTGCGGTGGCGATGCGCTTCGTGCCGACCCTGCGCTTCTGGGAGGGTGCTTTAGAACCGCCGCCGGCCGCCGAACCCTCCGTCCCCCCTGTCGCGCAGCCGCCCGTCGCATCGCCGCCCGCAGTTGAAAAACCGCCGGCCTTGGAACCCAAGGGCGTGCTGAGCATCATAAGCGAGCCGATCGGAGCAGCCATCATGGTGGACGGCCGGGCAACGGGAAAGGTGACCCCTGCCGCGATAGAGAATTTGCCCATAGGCAAGGAGATAAGGATCGCGGTATCGAAGCCGGATTTCTCCGACTTCGAACAGTCGGTGACGCTGGGCTCCGCAGAACCACAGACGCTCAAGGTTAAGCTGTCGCCTATATCGCAGCCCAAGGTGGCCGAACCCGCCCAGGAACCTGCGCCGCCCGTTCAGGAAAAGCTCCCTGCCGAACCTCCGGCCGTTTCGCCTCCCACGACTCCTCCCACGACGCCTCCCGCAGTCGCCGAGACGCCCACGGAGAAGGCTCCGTCGACAGGACCCGCGGCTGAAGAACCTGCGAAGGCCCCGGTGGAGGCAAAGATAGGAAGCCTTTCTGTCAGCTCGAAACCCTCGGGCGCGAGGATCTCGATCGACGGCCGCCGTTCTGGAAAGACCACCCCGGCGACCATACCCGACCTGAAGATCGGGGCGACCTACAGCGTTCGTTTCGACCTCGAGGGATACAGGAGCGCGACGAGGAAAAAAACCATGCGGGAGGAGTCCGAGAGCCTCTACGCTTCGCTCGCGAAGGAAGAGGCGAAACCGCCCGAGCCTGCGCCCCCTGCGCCCGAATCCCAGCCATCAAAGCCTCCGCCGGAACAGCCCAAGGCCCAGGCCGATCAGAAGGGGAAACCGGGCAGCGTCAGGGTTACCTCCAGCCCGTCGGGAGCCGACGTCTTCATAAACGGCGACCACAAGGGAAGGACCCCTCTCACCGCGAGCGTAACGCCGGGACGGGTGAGCGTTCTGGTAAGCAAGGACGGCATGAGGGTCTCGCGCACGGTGACGGTGAAACCCGGGCAGACCGTTTCGCTGACGAACCTTTCGCTCTCCAGCACCTCGGGCGAAGTCGTCATCAAAACCGAGCCGCCGCGGGCACGCGTGGTATTCGACGGACAGACGATACCCGCCCAGACCCCGGTTACCATACGAAAGGTTCCCAGGGACAGGCAGCACAGCTTCACCGTGACCCTCGACGGCTACAGGCCTGCGAGCCGGTCATTCACCATGGACCAGGAGGTGAAGTCGTTCAACATAACGCTTCAGCCGCAGTAGCCGTCGCGAAAAGGAGACCGCATGGCCGAGACCGAAAAGGAATTCGAGAGCAAGACCGACATCATAAAGATCGACGACACGCCCGACGTCGTCAGCCTGCGGAAGTGCCAGCTGGTGGTCGTCGACGGCCCAAGCCGCGGGAAGAAGATACCCCTGAACAAAAACCTCACGAAGGCCGGGAAGCGGGAGACAAACGACCTGGTTCTGCTCGACAAGACGGTCTCCCGAAACCACATGGAGATAGAATACGAAGCCGACTCCTTCCTGCTGCGCGATTTGGGGTCCACGAACGGCACCTTCCTGAACGGCTCGCGGGTGAAGGAGGCCTACCTCACGCCCGGGGATCTGATAAAGATAGGCAACACCACCGTAGAATTCGTCGCCTTTGACGAGAAGATAAAGATCGAGCCCTCCGAAAAGGAGGAGTTCGGCATGATGGTCGGAAAGAGCCGGAAGATGCGCCAGATCTTCTCCATCCTCGAAAAGATATCCCCAACGCACGCCACCGTGATCATCGAAGGCGAAACCGGCACCGGCAAAGACCTGGTGGCAAGGGCGATCCACGAAATGAGCCAGAGGAAGGAGAAGCCTTTCGTGGTCTTCGACTGCTCCGCGGTCGCTCCGAACCTCATAGAATCCGAGCTGTTCGGCCACGAGAAGGGCGCGTTCACCGGAGCGGTGAAATCGCGCCGCGGGGCGTTCGAGGAGGCGGGAGGCGGCACGATATTCCTCGACGAGATCGGAGAGCTAACGTCCGACCTTCAGCCTAAGCTCCTGCGCGCGCTCGAACAGCGCGAGATAAAGCGGGTCGGCGGCAACGTGCCGGTGAAGATCGACGTCCGAGTACTCTGCGCCACGAACCGCAACCTCCGCCGCGAGATCGAGGAGAACCGCTTCCGCGAGGACCTCTACTACAGGCTCTCGGTCGTCAAGATATCCCTGCCTCCGCTGCGCGACAGGCCCGAGGACATCCCCCCGATAGTAGAGAGGTTCCTCTCGGCCGGATCGTTCAACCGTCTGCCGGACGGCAAGCTCAAGGTCCTCAAGGTGGAAGACGATGCGCTGAAGATGCTCTCCCGCTACCAGTGGCCGGGAAACGTCCGCGAACTTTCGAACGTGATAGAGCGCGCGGTCTCGTTCGTGGACGGCGACACCATCTCCAAAAACCACCTCGACTTCGTATTCGCCGAGATGGCCCACGGCGAGGAGAGGACCGAGAGGATGGGCGTGGACACCGAGCTCCCCTTCAAGGACGCAAAGCAGAAGGTGGTGGAGGATTTCGAGAAGGAATATCTCGCCGAGCTCCTTCAGCGCAACAGCAACAATTTGTCCAAGGCCGCCCGGGAGGCGAAGATAGACAGAAAACACCTGCGCAACCTTTGCAAGAAATACGAGATAACCACGAAGGACGAAGACTGAAAAAAACGGGCAGGCGTTACCTGCGGGGCGGCCTCTTGTCCGCCTCTATAGAACGCTTGATGGCTATGACCAGCGAGCGGGCGCGGTTTGCCCAGAGGTTCGCACCCGACATATCGAGCAATATCGCGTTCCGGAAATCCTGCGCGGCCTTCTTGTAGTTTTTGTGCCTCAGGTATATCTCGCCCCTGTTCACGTAGGCGGATACGTCCTTCCTGTCGAGCTTCAGCGCCTGTGAATATTCGAGGATAGCCTCTATCGGGCGCTCCCGCCTCTGATGAATCGCGCCCATCATCGCGTGGAAATAGGGGTTCCGATGATCGAGTACTATAAGTCCCTGGTAGATCTTCTCAGCTTCGTCGAGCCGCCCGTGCTTGAATTTGACGAACCCGGCCTCCGAGAGCTGGTAGAGCTGTTCCCGCGAGAGGCCCTTCAGCTCCGCCAGACTCACCTTGTCGTCTAGATACGCGAGGAGGAGCTCGGTCAGGCGCTTTCTCCTGGCCGGGGTCGGATCGATTATCTGTGTCCTCTTTACCGCTGCTGTCGGGTTCTCTTCGGTCATTTGGCGGCCGCTCAAACGATTTTCTACAGCTTCATGTTCTGGGTTATCTGCCTTCGTCCCTGCGTCATCATATCCATCATGCTCTTTACCTGCTCCAGCACCTGCGCGCAGTCCTGCATGACCTTCTGCATGTCCGTCGTGAGCAGATTGAGCTGAAGAGCTCCCTCGCGGGTCCTGTTCTGTGCGACGGTAAGGCTCGAGTAGTAGTCGGGGCTGCCCGGCGACATCCCGCTGAGATCGTTCGATATGTTGTTGAGCGACTCGTTTATATGCGAAGCCTTCTTGCCCAGCCAGGTCATCAACACACCGTTCTTAGTGGCGTTTACCTTGGCAAGCGCTATGAGGGCGAACTCCGGACCTATCGCTCCCTGCTTCACCAGGTTGATTATCCTCTCGACTTCGGCCTTGATCTCGTTGCTCTTGGACTCCATGTCCTGCATCATCTGGGCGTCCATTATCATGCTCCAGGTTTCGTCCATGAAGCCCTGGACCTCGCCCAGCGTCCCCTGCGCTGCATCGGCTATCTCGGCGTCGGTCATCGGGGTCACGGAATCTTCGGAGCCGGTCGATTTGAGGCCCTTGCTCGCCGCCATCGCCTTGAAGCCGGACGACTCCATGTACTGCCGCATCTCGAGGTTGAACTGGGTAACCTCTTCCGGAGTCAGGACGGTTCCCGTGTGGTGGATCGCGAAGCGGTGCTGGTAGAGCTCCGGCGGCGGATAGGCGGCCTCGACCACCTTTATATCGGCCTCCTGCAGTATCTGCCCCTTGAAGGAGCCGTACTGATCGCGCAGGAACTTCTCGATGTCGGCCTGGCTTACGCCTGCGGGAAGCCTCGCCTTTATTTCACTTATGTTCGCGTCGCGCAGCAGCTCCTTTATCTCCACGGAGCTTAAGTTGCTGCGTATCTCTTTCTCCTGGACCCTTCCGGGGGCCCTGCTCATATCGACCATGGCCTTTGCCGCGACGAGCCGAAGGCGATCTGTGGGCGGCCCCCCGGGGGCCTCTCACAAACCGCCGCCCGCATGTCACGTCTCTTTTGCCCCCTCCTTACCCATCCTGTCCATCTGCTCGAGGAGCATGCGCGCACGGTTGGCGAACTTGTCCTTACCCTCCGAATCAAGCCCGGCGGCGCTGGTGAAATCGCCCCTGGCCTCCTCGAAGAGCCCGTGGCGCATGAATATCTCGCCCCTGTTCGTGTAACTCACTATGTCGTTCGGATCGAGTTCTATCGCCTGCGTGTATTCGGCGATTGCGTCGCCGTAGCGCTTCTGGCGCTGCAGTATCGAACCCATCACCGAGTGATAGTAGGCGTTGTTCCAGTCGAGCACGGTGAGGACCTTGAACACGCGCTCCGCATCCGGGTAGCGGCCGAGTTTAAACTGAGTGAAGCCGAACTCCGCCATGTGGAAGAGCATCTCGGGCGTAAAATCGAAGAGCTCCGCCCAGGATAGCTTGCCGTCTATGAAGTCCTGTATCTTCTTCGCGCCGCGCTCCATCTCCGAGGGGGGTACGTCCTTGTACTGCTCCTCTATCGCGGCGAAGAACCGGGCCATCTCCGCATCGGCCTCCTCCCGGCTCATGGGCTCTATGCCTATGGGGAAATCGTATTTCTTTTTCGGCGTTTTCTTTTCCTTTTTATCGGCCATGTACCCTCTGGTCAAAAAAAGACAGGACGCAGAACAGGCTGCCGCTGCGCCACGACCGGCAGCTGAAAAATACCACTAACCCATTGTCCCGGCAAGGTTTTTCCCAACTCGCGATGCCGGGGACTGCGTATTCGCCCGACGGTCGAAGGCCCCGCCTTCCGGCGGGGCCCCCCAAAAACGTAGTCTATGAACGCCGCAATCATACCGTATGCACCTCAGCGCTAGCCGCTGAACCGGGATACCGTCCTTCCGATCCTGCCCGCCGTCTCGAGCGCGGACTTCGTCGTGTTGGTCAGCGTCTCGGTCACCTGCGCGAACTCCTCCATCATCTGGCTGATGAGCTTCTGCGAGGTGGCTATCGCGTCGGTCTCGCTCTTGACTAGCGTCATCGTCTTCATCAGCTCGTTCGACGCGTTCGGGTCGTTCGCGTCGGAGGAGACGTTCATCAGCTTGTTCGTCCACTGGCGCGAGAGATCCTGAAGGGCTATGAGCTTCTTGCCCATCTCTATCTGCTGCTTCGCCTTGTCCTTCGAGACGATGTAGGTGATGAACTTCATGAACTGATACATAGCGTTCATGTCGCCGGACTCCGCCATCTTCGCGAAGTAGAAGAATAGCTGCATGAGCTGCTTGCCGCGGTTCGTGTTCTTGTTCACCTGGTCCCAGGAGCTCATGATGTTGTCGGTCATCTGCATGCTCTGCATGTAGGCGTCGGTGCTGAAGCTCGTGCCTCCCATTGTCTGGGCGCCCCAGTTCGCAGGCAGGTAGTTCGCCCCAGCCCCGGTGGAGGCGCCCTGCGCCTTCGCGTTTCCGGCTGCCGCAGCGCCGGAGCCGGTGCTGGTCGTGGAGGTCGTCTGGGCCTTGAAGCTGCTGTTTCCACCCTTCTCGGCCGCCTTCGCGAAGGTCTTCATCGCGGCCGCATCGAACTGCGCGCCCTTCTGCCTGAGCTGGTTCGCCTCCTTGAGTTTGGCGGCGATCTCGGCCTTCAGCTTTTCGATGAGCTTGCTGTCCTTCATCGATTCGGCATCCTTGAGCTGTTTCAGGAGATCCTCCATCTCCTTCGGGAGGCTCGCCACGCGCTCCTTCTGCGCTTCGGTGAGCTTGCCGGGCTCCTCGACATCGGCGGCGACGGAATAGGTGCTGCTTGGATCCTTCTTGAACATCGCCTCCATCTTGTCGTGGTCGAGCCTGTAGGATTTGCCGTCGGCACCCTTTACGACTACGCTCTCGCCGCTCTTCACCTTTCCTTCGTCCTTGATCGACTGCCACTCCTTCTTGTCGATCCCGTCGCTCGTGTTTATGACCTTTGTAGTCGATTTCACTTCGCTCATCTCATCCTCCTCACGCCGGCATCGCCGGCCCAGGTGGCGTACCCCACCACCGTCGACATATGTATACGCAATGGAAGTGCCAAATCCCGGCACAGCCGGCATCTGAACACCTAAAATAATACCTTATTTATCAAATGTTTACAAGCAAGAAGGGGATGCGCCCCTATGGGATGGAGCTGAAAAGAGCCATTCAATGGTTTAAAACACCCAGACGTGGGGTCTGGCGACCCCCGTGCGACGGCCTCCTGCCGGCGCCTTAGGACAACATCGGGCGATGCTAATCCACGGTCTGAACGGCTGGGGGACCATCCTCCGGTTTGGGCAAACCCTCTTCATCGGGCAGATCCGCCTCGAGGCCCGGCGGGATCTTGCCCTGAAGCAGCTCGATCGCCTCCCTCTCGTGTCTCGTGTACTCTATAGAGTAGCGGTTCATCTGCTCGCCTATCATCGTGAGGGCGAGGAACAGGAGCAAAACGCCCACGTAGCCCTTCACGTGGAAACCCAGCTCCCAAACGTTGATCTGAGGCGCAACCCGGTTCGCGAGGCCGAGTATTATGTCCGCGAGGAATATCGCGATGAGCACCGGGGCGGACATCTGCAGCGCTATGTAGAGGACTTCGCCGGTTATCTTCATGAAGAGCGTTATGAGCGGAAAGAGGCCGGGCCCCGTCGCGGGAAACGCGAGGACCGGCAAGGACTCGTAGCTCCGAAAGAACGCGTCCAGAAAGACAAGGTGACCCCCCATGGCGAGGTAGATCACGAGCCCCATCTGAAAGAGAAAGAGTCCGCATATGGAGCCCTGCTCGCCGAGCTGCGGGATGAGAAGACTCGCGATCGATACGCCGCGCTGGTTGTCTATCATCTGGCCGACGCCCTCGTAGGCGTAGAAGACGATCGCGCCGGAGAATCCTATGATGAGGCCGTAGAAGATCTCCTTGAGGAAAAGCACCACGAAGGTCATGAGCTCCTGGGTCAGCGGTGGCGGAACCTTCGGCACTATGTGCGGATAGACGAAGAGCGCCAGCGTCATCGAACCGGCGACAAGCACGTAGCGGGGAACCGGCTTACCGAAGAGAAAGGGGATTACGGATGCCATCGCGAGCACGCGCACCCAGACGAGCAAAAGGAACAGGAGCGCGAAGCTCACGTTGAAATCGACGCCGAACTGTCTGAGCACTTCCTGCATAGGGGAAACGGGCCGGGGCCATAAGGCCGCCCTGCTGACGACCGGGCCGCTACTTTACGTACAAGGAGAAAGAATCGTATATCGAAGTGGTAAAAGACACCAGCTGTGCGAGCATCCAGGCTCCCGCCAGGGCCAGCGTCACGGCTATGGCGAAGAGCTTTGGAACGAACGTGAGAGTCTGTTCCTGTATCTGTGTCGTCGCCTGGATGATGCTTATCGTGAGGCCAACGAGCATGGCCGTGAGTACGGGCGGGCTGGTGAGGATCAGCGCCAGAAAGAGGGCCTGCTTCGCCACGGCTACGAAATATTCAGGCATCCTGTGTCCTCATCCCA
>DAONII010000001.1:21658-30606 GCA_035405085.1 bacterium
AGGTCGATTATCAGGAACGGAAGGAAGATTATGAAACCTATCTGAAACGCCTCCGAAAGCTGGGAGACGACAAAGCCCGGAATCAGGTTGGCGAAGTCCTTGTCGGTGATGTCCTTTCTGTCCTCCTCGTTCGTCCTGAGTTTGAGCGCCAGGTTGTAGAACAGGGCTCTCTCGCCGGGGTGCACGTGCTTCAGCAGGAAATTCCTGACCGGCTCCTTGCCCTCGTCGGATGCCTTCGCGAGCAGCTGGATGGAGGCCTGCGACAAAAGGGGCTGGTTCGTACCCTGATTTATCGTCTCGCCCGCGGCGCGGTAGACGTCGTATCCGACCGGCATCATGATGTATATGGTGAGGATCATGGCCAGGCCTGTGATGACTATATTCGGGGGGACCTGCTGCGTGCCTATGGCGTTGCGTATGAGAGCCAACACCACCGCGATCTTCACGAAGGAGGTGCACATCATGACCAGAAAAGGCACGAGCGACAGCGCGGCGAGGACCGTGAGCATCGCCAGCGGCTTCGACACGCCTACCGTTCCCGCCTGGGCGTGCGCCGCGGTGCCGAACATGAGCGCGGCCCCAGCCGCCGCCGCCCCGAGAAGAATTTTTCGCTTTGCTATAGTCATCTGCACCCTGCCCACCAATCACTGATCACTGATCACTGATCCCGATCCTTCATAGCCTCCTCCTCCGAGATCTCACCGACGAGATTTATAGCATGGTCGGAGGCGCCTATCACCAAATATCTCCTTCCTATGTTCACGAGATACAGAGACTTGCGCGGCTCGAGAGGGTAACGGCCGAGCACCGTGAAATATCGCCCCTGCTGAAAGCGCTTCATCGCGCCGATCTGCGGAACCGCGTACTTGAGCACCAGCACCGCGCCGATGCTGACTACGCCCAGAATGAGCAGCATCTTGATGAAGAGCCACGTGAAGTCCACGGCCGTCTCGCCCGTGGGCGGTACCGTCTGAACCTGCGCCAATAGGACCAGCATCCGTCTTCCCCTCTCCGCTTCGCAAGTCCGGCGAGCACATCCTCTACCCACCCCTTGCCTTGCTTCCCTCCACGCCGTCAGCGCACCATCTTGAGTATCCTGACCCCAAGTTTCCCCTCCATCTCGACGAGCTCGCCCCTGGCTATCAACTTTCCGTTCGCTACCAGATCGACGGTCTCGCCCGGCGCGCGGCCGAGGTCGATGGCCTGACCCAGACGCAGGTTGATTAAATCGCGAACCGTCGTCGTCGTCTTTCCCACCACCGCGACGAGGCTCACCGGAAAATCCGGGGAGAGCGATGCCATCTCATCGGCGAGGCTTTTTGAGGGCTGCCCCTCGGCCTCATCCTCCTCGAAGAGCGGCCCGGCGCCCTCCGGCGCCTCGAATCCGGCGAGGTCCTCCTCGCCCTGCTCGGCAACGGGCTCGTCGGCGGAAGAAGGCGCGACGCCGGAATCCGTGGGCTCCTCCGAGCCCTCGCCCGCTTCGAACTCCTCGAACGCGCTGATGTCCTCGTTCAGGCGTGTGTCCTCGTCGGTTATGTCCTTGCGCGGAGCCATATCATTCTCCCCTGTGAAATCCCGCGATCGTGCAGCGGGCATGAGTTCCTTCGATCTCCATATCCGCATCGAGCCCGCCGTGCATACCGTTTCCGGCTCGCAGCACCACCCTTCCGACCGGCATCTTGCCGGCCAGCGACACGGTGCTGCTGTCGAGGAGGACGACATCCCCTTCCTCCAGCCCCTCTATGTCGCCCGGGGCGAGGGTGGCCCTTCCGGCCTCGGCCCAAAGCTGGGTCTTAACGTAGCCGAAGCGCTCGAGGCCCCTCTTGAACCAGAACCTCTCGGAGGCACGGATATCGCCTGGGGACTCGTCGTCGAGTATTCCCTCCTCCACGAACGGATCCGGGAGCGCAAGGCGTATGAACCCGCAGTAGCGGCCGATTTCGGCCCTGAAAACGAGCACCGCGACGTTGTCCGATGAGTCCGCCAGATCCCTTACCTCGTGAGGCGAGAATGCATACCTGTCGAAGCGGAAGTTCACCCTGGCGTCCTTGCCGCAGAGCCGGTGAATGTGGGCCATTATCTGCAGGACCAGGTATTCGAGCACACCCTGCTCGGTATCGGAAAGGGGCCTCGGCTCGGGCATCGTCTCCCCCTGCCCCCCCAGAAGCCTCTCGACGAGCATCATCGCAAGGGGGGAGTCGATCTCGAGCACCGCCCGGCGAGAGAGCGGGGTCATGCCGACCACGACCATCACGGCGGAGCTGGGGAGTCGCAGTAGATAGGATGGGTAGGGCTCGTAGTTCAGCGCCTCCAGCCTTATGGAGAACGCCTCGCCCACATGGCGTGCGATCGATTCCTTTATACCCTTGAAAAAACCTTCCCTCAGGCCTGTGGCTGGAAGGAAGGCATGGATGGCCTCGACGATTCGTCTTTCTCGTTCGGATACCTTCTTGAGTTTGAAGCGGAACTGGGAGATGGCCATTTTCTTAGGAGGAATATATCAGCTTATGACTATCTCATCAACATCTATACCCTTTTTGGACAAGGCATCCCGGATGGCCTCCTCGTTGTCCTCGAAAGCCTTTCTGCCCTTCGGGTCGGAGGTCCTCAGATGCACGGCGACCCGGCCGCCGCGGGCGATCACGCGGAGCTTGAGCCCGCGAAAGATCCGTTCCGAGAGCTCCACCTGTATCTCCTTCTCCCCCTCGCGGTTTATACCGACGCGGACGAACTGCACGAGTTTGTTCAGCACATGCTGGGTGAGCGCCGGACTCTGTGGCCTGGCCGTCTCCATCGCCTTGGCCAGACGCCCCGCGAACCTGCTGGACAGGTCAACCGGGACGGACTTCGCCCCATGGCGGAAAAGCGTTTTCGTGAGCTCGCGCTTACCGCTCGATGTACCGTACCCCTCGCGGCCGCCCCCTTTTCCGCCGCCATCCTTGCCCGCCTTGCCCTTGGCCACCACCTTACCCTCGGTGGCGGCGGTATCGGTACGTTCTCCGCGGTCCCCCTTCTCGCGGCCCTCTTTCTTCTGGTCCTCGTCGCGGCGCCCCTGCTGCTCCTTGTCCTGGTGCCGAACCGCCTCGCGGATCGCCTCCTCAGTGGAGGTCTTCACGCCCTGTTGTTTCTGTGGACCTAGCTGCTGAGCCATCCTGCCGCGCTCCAGGACCCTGTCGAACTCGGTCTCGGCCGCTCGCGGCGCCTTCGGCCTCTCCTTTTGCGCGTCGCGGGCTGCGTCCTGCCTTGCCGCGTCGACCTTCTTGCTGTCGTCTACTTTCATAAGAGCTCCTGCCCCCGCCCGGCGTCCTCTGTCTGCCAAACGCTACTTGGTCTCGAATACCGACTTTTCCCCGCGCCACCTCCGCAGCTGGTGTATCGTGCCGCCCAGCTCATCCATCTCGCGCTCCTCCTTGCGCGTGATCTCGTCGCGCACCTTCTTCTCCCAGAGCTCCTTGTGCTTTTCCATGATCTGGAGCTCCTTGCACGCATCTATGTAGCCGCGGCGCGCCAAGGCTACGCGGTCCTCGCAGTCGGCCACCTTGATATTCTGCTCCTCTATCTCGTCCTCCTTCGCCTCCTCGTCCTCCTTCAGCTTGCGCAGGAAGTTCACGTGAACGTTCCCCTCGCCGACGCGCGCCCCGTGGCCCATCCTGCCCTTCATCTCCTTGCGGGCCTGCCTCCAGCTCTCGACGATTTCCTCCTTTTCCTCCTTGAGCTCCTCAAGACGTTCCTTAGCCTCCTTCAGCGCTACGATCGCCTTGCCGAGCTCGATCTCGGCCCTGCGTTTCGCCTGTGTTTTAATCGTCAAAAGCGCCTGCAGCCTGTATTTCTGTTTTGCCATAAAAAATAGCCGTCATTCGGTTTCGTGTTCCGTCACACCTTCGAGGCCCGATCCCGGATTTTGTCGTGGTTATACATTCGCGCCACGCCGGCCGCCGGTCATGAAAAGATCTCCTTGAGCATCTCTATCGCCTCCTCAAGGCCCACCCGGTCGTTCACCTCCTGCCGGAGGAAGTTGTTCACCTCCTCGATCTTCTCTATCGCATAGTCGACCTTCGGGTCGCTTCCTTCCTCGTACGCGCCTATCAGTATGAGGTCGCGCTCCTTCTCGTAGTTCGCCACGACCTCGCGCAACTTTCGGGATGCGTCCTTGTGGTCCTCGTCGATTATCGAATCCATCACTCGGCTTATGCTCTCGGAGACGTCTATAGCCGGATAGTGGTTTCTGGCCGCCAGCGCGCGGGAGAGGATGATGTGGCCGTCGAGAATCGAGCGGGTCTCGTCCGCGACAGGCTCGTTCATGTCGTCACCCGCGACAAGTATCGTATAGAAAGCCGTGATGGAACCCCTGTCGGAGTTGCCGGAGCGTTCGAGCAGCCTGGGAAGTGTGGAGAAGACGGAAGGAGTGTATCCCTGTCTTGCGGGAGGCTCCCCGACCGCGAGGCCCACCTCGCGCAGCGCACGCGCAAACCGTGTGATCGAATCCATCATGAGCATCACGCGCTTTCCGCCGTCGCGGAAGTACTCCGCTATGGCGGTGGCCACGTACGCCGCCTTGAGGCGAACGAGCGAGGGCTGATCAGAGGTCGACACGACGACAACGGAACGGGCAAGCCCCTCCTCGCCCAGGTCCTTCTCGACGAAGTCGCGGACCTCCCTTCCTCGTTCGCCGACGAGGCAGATGACGTTTATGTCCGCCTCGGTGTTTCTGGCGATCATTCCTATTATGGTGGACTTGCCGACGCCGGCCGCCGCAAAGAAACCGACGCGCTGCCCCTCGCCAACGGTCAGCATCGCATCGATCGCCTTGATCCCCACCGAGATCGGCTTGGTCACCCTCTGTCGCTTGAGCGCCTCCGGGGGATTTGCGGTGACGGGGTATTCCTCCTCGTAATCCAGAGGGCCCTTGCCGTCTATAGGATCGCCGAGGCCGTCAAGTATCCTCCCCAACAGACCATCGCCCACCCGCACCGAGAGGGTGTGGCCGGTCGGTATCACGTCGTTTCCGAGCCCTATCCCCTCGAGCTCGCCGAGCGGCATCAGCAACACCTCCTGGTCGCGAAAGCCGACCACCTCCGCCTTTATCGGCGGCTTGTTCATCAGGGGCACTATGAAGCAGAGCTCCCCTATGCGCACCCCGGGAACGACCGCGCGAACGACGATTCCGGTAAGCTCGGTGACCTTCCCCTTTATGGTGTAGGTCGAAACGCTCGAGAGCAGATGGTGGTATTTGCGGAAGTCCACGACGGGGAGCTCGCCCTCTCCCGGAGCTTCAGTTTGTTTTTTCTCTTCCGTCATCTCACGACGTTAACCGTTAATCGTCGATCGTGGATAGCAATTCACGATTCACGATTCACGATTCACGAAACAAGGGCCTTTCGTATTGCCTGAAGCTGCGTCTCTATCCTCGCGTCTATGGTGCCCACCTCGGTCTCCACGACGCAGCCCCCCTTGGAGACAGAATCGTCCTCTCTAAACATCAGGCGCTTCGTTCGGTCGAGCACGTCCTTGAACTCGTGCTCCCCGGCCATGAGGGCGACGTAATCCTCGGGGTTCAAGCTCACGGTGATTCTGTCGCCCAAGGTCCTCTCGAGCGCCTGTCGGACGACGCTTCGTATGAGCTCCGGGTTTTCAGAGGCTATCCTGCCTATCACCTTTTCGGCTATCGACATCACCAGCTCTATCATCTCCGGTTCGGCCTGGTCGTAGAACCGTTCGCGCAGCCTCTCCAGATTCAGAAGTTTCTCGGTGACCTGTGCCAGGCCCTTGGATTCGCCCTCTGCATAACCCTTCTTCACAGCGGCCTCGCCGTCATGCCTGGCCTTTTCGAGAACAGCTTCGGCTTCGCGGCGAATCCTTTCCGCCTCATCGTTCGCAGCGGCAAGTATTGCCTCAGCCTTCCCCCGAGCGTCGAGCACCCTCTTGTGCACCACCCCGCCCTCTTCCGGATAGATTTCGACGGAGCCGTGAGAGGCCCCCGCCGTCCCGCCGGAACCCTTTCCACCCTTTATTATCTTTGAGGTCATTTTGAAGCCCCCCGGCTACCGTTATTTGTAACACAGGCGGGGGACTATGCCAACTCCCGGACGTTTACCGTGGCGGTCTCCTCGCCTTGGTCGGCGGACTGCAATTCGATTGGGCTTTCATCACCCCCGGCGGCCTCTGCGAAGCTCGTCCACGAAGGATCGATCCTGCCCTCCCTTGCAAGACGTCCCACAGCCTCGAGGATCATCCCCTGCCGCTCTGAGGCGAGCTTGGAGCTGAACCGCAGCCTCCTCTCGTCCATCGAGCGCTTGAGCAGATAGCCGTCGGCCGGCTCCATCCTCTGCATGACGAGCTTCACGAGGGGGCCGTGCTCCCTGTCCATCGCCGAGGCCAATGCGGCTATCCCGACGCGCATGAGCATCCTGTCCGGGCCCACGTGATCGCCCTCCACTTCGAGAATCGTGTAGCGCGCCTGCCGGAAGAGGTCCGGGGAGACCTCTCCCGTCTCCCGCATCCTCCTCTGCAGGCGCTTCGCGTCCTTCAGCGGAAGGCGGTTGAATACCGCGTGCAGGGTCTTCCCCTGAAGCCCCGAGAGCGCTATCGCGAGCTCGGTGAGCCCTATTTCACGGATAAGCTCGCAGAGCTCGTCCACCTTGAGAAAATACAGGTGCTCGAAGCCCGGCGATTCCACCGCGCGCGATACGCGCATCGGCAGAAAGTGGCTCTCGAACCTTCGGCGTATCGTCTCCAGGACCGGCCTCGCCACCGCGAACGATTCCACCATGTCCGGGAGCGCAGCCTTGAGCATCGGGGGCAGATTCTTGAGAAGGTATCGCACGTGCTTCGACGGCAGCGAGCGCAGGATTATACCGACGACGCGGGGAGGCTCCTCGCGAAGGCGTTCGAGAACCCAGGCCGGATGAACCTCACCTATGGACGAGAATCGTTCCGAGGCGACCATCTGGCGCAGAAGATGCTCCATCTTCACTTCCGCGTCGGGCTCGTCGGAATACAGAGACATGAGGCGGAGGATCCTTTTGCCCTCCGCCTCGTTAAGATGTTCGGCCATGTCTGAGGCATCGCCTCCGCCGCGAAGCACGGCGAGAGCCGCCACGGTACGCAACCTGTTGTTCTGGGCCTGTTCCATATCCTTAATCGAGCCCCCTCAAACCCTACGCCCTGCGCCTCGCGCCCGTCTGGTGAGGGCGCAAGGCTCAAGGCATAGGTCTTACGAATCACGGTATTACTGTACCTGCGTATTGAGCACCGACTTCACCGACGAAACGCCCTGCTCGGCTATCTTGACGGTGAGCTCGCTCATCTGCGCGAAGTGAAAGACGTGCGCCTGTATGACCATCAGCTCCTGGTTTGAAAACTTCTTGCCGCTGTAGAGCACATGGTTGACCAGCGTGTCCATCTGCATCTGGCCCTTGTTCACGTGGCCCAGCATATCCAGGACCTTCTCGGATGCCGCGGGATCGGTGATTCCGACCGACTGCTCTGCGGGCGAGAAGGATATCCCCTCGGCGCCCAAAGCCTGCATGCGGCTCGTCGGGTCTATCTCCTGTGCATGGCCGGTCATGCCCATCAGGCTCGCGAAGTCGTGGCCCCCGCTGTCCATCTGCGAGAGCATCTCCTTGAACGGCGAGCTGTCGACCGGCTTGGCGAATTCGTCGGATTTAACGACCGCCTTGCCAAGGGCTTCTGTGCTGAGTTTTCCGACTACGGATTCTATGGCCATTTTTACTCCTCTTCCCCTTCACCGGTGGACGTCTTCGATACGGACCTGTTGCGGATGCGCTTGAACAGCAGGGAGAGCGCCCTCGCATGAAGCCTCGAGGTCCATGACTTGGAAAGACCAAGCTTGGAACCAACCTCCTCGAGCGTCCGGTTCTGAAAGTAGTACATCATTATGAGCTGTTTCTCCTTCTCCGGCAGCGTGCCGATCGCGTCGCGCATATAGCGGCGAACCTGCATGAACTCCGTACGCTGCTCGACATCCGTTCCGTTCTTGTCCTCGACTTCGATATCCTCGGAAGCGTCAAGCGATATGATATAGATAGAGGCGAGGCTGTTGACCGTATCGGCAACAGCGTTTTCATCGGGCTCGAATATGCTCGATTTAGTGGCGACCGAACCCCCGCCGTGCAGCGACTTGTTCTGAAGGTATTCGTTAGCGGCCTCCTCGAACTTGATCTTCGCGTAAAGCGTGCGGGGCAGCCAGCCGGAACGGCGAAGACCGTCGTAGATGGCCCCCTTGATCCTGTAATATGCAAACGTCTTGAAATCCACGTCGTGCGTCTCATCGAAGCGCTTGGCCGCCTCGAGGAGGCCGAGCCTCGCGTTGCAGAGGACCTCCTCATAGTCGACCGCGGATGAGAGGCTCTGACAGACGCGGCTCGCGATGGATGCTGCATAAGGCATGTATTGGCTGATGAGTTCATCGCGTTCCCTTAACCTGTTCATCTCCTTCTTCGAGAGATCCCGCCCGCCCGCCTGCGCCCTGAGCCTGGCCTCCTCAGCCGCGCGAACGGCCGCTTCCCTGGCCTTCTCCCTCGCGCGGGCCTCGATCTCCTTCCGGCTCGGCTTCTTTGCCTTTTTAACCGCCGCCTTCGCCATCTCTCCCCCTTTGACTTCTTTCGGCCGGATACGTCCCGGCACGTGATGGAATGGCTCCTATTGGTTTACTTGCAGAAAACATGCCATCCGGGGGACGGGCGGTTGAAGGGCTTAGGTTGTTGTAATCATTAACTTTTTAGTCGATGTCGGATAACATGAAAAGGCCGCATAAAGGCCTGAAATGGGGTAAAAAGACCCACATCGGCGATAAGAGACCCCGATATTGACACCCAGACCGGGCACCTCGGCAGGTGTCAGTTGGTTCGGCGATGCGCCTAAGAGATCGGATTTTGCAGCATTCCTTTCGGCATCGACCCCGTGAAGTACGCGGTTCGTTTTGGGTG
>DAONII010000002.1:0-22564 GCA_035405085.1 bacterium
AACAGCGACCGCTGCGTGAAGTGCGGCGTCTGCTACGTCTTCTGCCCCGACGCGGCGATAAACATACGGCCCGACGGCTACGTCGAGGTGAACGAGTTTTACTGCAAGGGCTGCGGGATATGCGCGCGTGAGTGCGTGACCGGCGCGTTCAAGATGGTGCCGCTCGCCGCCGACAAGGAGTGGAAATAACGGGACTCGTAAGTCGCAACTCGTAAATCGTAAATCGAGATGCCATCGATTCACGATTCACGATTCACGATTTACGGAATCAATATGGGAAAGCGCGTAGGAATAGAGGTTTCGCTGGCCGTCTCCGAGGCGGTCAAGCTCTGCAACGTGGACGTAGTGTCCGCCTACCCGATAACGCCGCAGACTCACATAGTCGAGAGCCTTTCCGAGATGGTCGCGGAGGGTGAGCTGGATGCCGAGTTTATCTGCGTGGAGAGCGAGCACTCCGCTATGAGCGCTTGCCTGGGCTCTGCTGCCGCCGGCGCGCGCGTCTTCACCTCGTCCTCCAGCCAGGGCCTCGAGCTTATGCACGAGGCGGTCTATCTGGGCTCCTCGATGAGGCTGCCGATAGTCATGGCGCTTGCGAACCGCGCCCTCTCCGCGCCGCTCTCCGTCTGGGGCGACCACTCCGATATAATGTCCGTGCGCGACACCGGCTGGATATCGGTATTCTGTGAAAACGGGCAGGAGGCCTTCGATCTCACGGTTTGGGCCTTCCGCGCCGCAGAGGACAAGAGGGTGCTCTTCCCGGTCATGGTCAACCTCGACGGCTTCCACCTCACGCACGTCGTGGAGCCGGTGATCATAGAGGATGAGGAGAAGGTGCGCGCCTATCTTCCGCCGAACGATTTCCCGACGCCGCTGGACCCGCGAAAGCCGGTCAACATGGGCACTTTCGCCCCGCCGCACATATTCACCGAGATGAAGGTGTCCTCGGAAAACGCCTTTCAGGCGATCCGCCCGGTTTTGACCGAGCTCTTTGCGGATTTCGCAAAGCACTTCGGCCGCGAGTACCACCCGGTAGAGAAGTACAAGGCCGACGACGCCGAGACGCTCATCCTCACGATGGGGAGCTACAGCCAGACCGCCTCCGTCGCGGTGGATGAGCTGAGGGCCAAGGGAAAGAAGGTCGGGCAGGTGAAGATCCGCCTGTGGCGCCCCTTCCCGTTCGAGGAGCTTCGCGCGGCGGTGAAGAACGCGAAGCGCCTCATCGTGCTCGACCGCGCGGTTTCCTCCGGGCTCGGCGGGCCGGTGGCGACCGAGGTGAAGAGCGCGCTCTTCGACGAACCCAAACGCCCGAAGGTGGCGAGCTTCATCGGGGGCTTGGGGGGGCGCGACATACTGCCCGAGCAGTTCGTGGAGCTCATAGAGAAGGGCGAGGCTGCGGCCGACAAGGGTCAGAAGGGCGAATTCGAATTCTTCGGAGTGAGGGAGTGACGGCGCAGCCGTCATCCTGAGGAGCAAAGCGACGAAGGATCCCGACGGAGCGACAGGATTCTTCGTCGAACAGAACGATACGAGGATAAAAATGAGCACACAACCTAATCTTTCCGTTTACGCGTCTCGCATATGGGAAAAGGGCGAGCAGTTCACGCCGGGCCACCGTGCCTGCGTCGGCTGCGCCGAGGCGCTGGCCGTGCGCCAGGTGGCCAAGGCGCTGGGCCGCGACGTCATCATGGTCAACGCGACCGGCTGCATGGAGATCGTCTCGTCGGCCTATCCGGACACGAGCTGGGACGTACCGTGGATACACACGCTCTTCGAGAACACCGCCGCCTGCGCCTCGGGCGTCGAGGCAGCCCTCAAGGCGCTTCGCCGAAAGGGGAAGCTCGCCGACGACCGCCGCGTGAAGATCGTGGCGATGGGCGGCGACGGCGGAACCGCCGATATCGGCTTCCAGGCGCTCTCCGGTATGTTAGAGCGCGGCCATGACGTCCTCTACGTCTGCTACGACAACGAGGCGTACATGAACACCGGGATACAGCGCTCCGGCTCCACCCCCTTCGGCGCCTCAACGACCACCTCGCCGGCGGGCGCGAAGAGCAAGGGGCAGCACACCTGGAAGAAGCCGATGCCGGAGATAGTCGCCGCTCACCACGTCCCGTACGTCGCCACCGCATGCCCCAGCTTCCCGTTCGATCTGCACGCGAAGGTGAAGAAGGCGGTCGCGGTGGAGGGGCCTTCATATATTCACATACTCTCGGTATGCCCGACCGGTTGGCGCTCGCCCACGGAGCTCGCGATTCAGCACGGCAGGTTAGCCGTGATGAGCGGAGTCTTCCCGCTCTTCGAGGTGGAGGACGGCGTGTGGCGCATCACGGTGGATTTCGAGAAGCGCGTGCCGGTGGCGGATTATCTCAAGGGGCAGGGGCGCTTCCGCCACCTGACGGAGGCGGACGTCGCGCTGATACAGAAGAGGGTCGACGCGGAGTGGGAGCGGCTCGTCAGGCGCTGCGCCTCCACGCAACAGTGAGGAAACTATGGATCTTACAGCGGTAGACAGAATCTGTGAAAACTACTCTGGGAAGCCGGAACAGCTCATCGGCATCCTGCAGGACGTCCAGCGCGAGTGCAACTATCTCCCGCGCGAGGCGCTCGAGAGGGTTGGCGATAGGATGGGCATCCCGCTCTCGCGCGTCTACGCGGTTGCCACCTTCTTCAAGGCCTTTTCGCTCGAGCCTCGCGGCAAAAACCACATATGCGTCTGCATGGGAACCGCCTGCCACGTCCGCGGCGCGCCGAAGGTCCTCTCGGAGATAGAGAGGGAGATAGGCGTCAAGGCCGGCGAGACGGACAAGGATCTCAAGTACACGCTCGAGACGGTCAACTGCGTCGGCGCGTGCGCGCTGGGCCCCGTCGTCGTCGCAAACGGCGAATACCACGGAAAGCTCGACACGCAGAAGGTCAAGAAGATGGTCGAGTCGCTCAAGAAGTGACCTTAATCGAAACAGCGAGGTAGATCGTGACAAAGACACTCAAGGACAGGAAGGCCCTCGAGGCGCTCCAGAAGGAGTGCGCGGAGGAAAAGAAGAACTTCAAGCAGGTCGTTACGGTCTGCGGCGGTACCGGTTGCCACGCCTACGGCTGCAAGAAGGTTATAGAGGCGTTTCGCGACGAGCTCTCGAAGCAGGGGCTCGACAATGATGTGAGGCTTCGCGTAACCGGCTGCCACGGCTTCTGTGAGATGGGGTCGCTGGCCGTGATCTCCCCTTCGGAGACCTTCTACGTCAAGATAGATACGAAGGACGTTCCGGAGATAGTCGAGCAGACCATAAAGGGCGGCAAGGTCATAGAGAGGCTGCTATATACGGATCCGACCACGGGCGAAAAGAAGGAGAAGGTCGGGGACGTTCCGTTCTACAAGAACCAGGAGCGAATCATCTTCGGTCAGAACGGGCACGTCGATCCCACCAACCTGCGGGATTACCTCGCGATAGGGGGGTATTCGGGTGCTGCGAAGGCTCTCTTCGATCTCAAGCCCGGGGACATCGTAAGCAAGGTGAAGGAGTCGGGGCTTCGCGGCCGCGGCGGCGGCGGGTTCTCCGCCGGACGCAAGTGGGAGCTCTGCGCCGGCAACGAGGCGGACGAGCGTTACGTGGTGTGCAACGCCGACGAGGGCGACCCCGGCGCGTACATGGACCGATCGCTGCTGGAGGGGAACCCCCACGCGGTCATAGAGGGGATGATCATCGGCGCGCGAGCGATAGGATCGCGCCATGGCTACGTCTACGTGAGAAACGAGTACCCGCTTGCGGTCGAGAACCTGGGCATCGCTATAGAGCAGGCGATCGCTGCCGGTCTGCTGGGCAAGGACATACTGGGTTCCGGCTTCGATTTCGACATAACGATAAACCGCGGCGGCGGGGCTTTCGTCTGCGGCGAGGAGACCGGCCTTCTGAACTCCGTGATGGGGCTTACGGGCGAACCGAGGCCGAAGCCGCCCTATCCGGCGCAGGCCGGGTTGTGGGGAAAGCCCACGATAATAAACAACGTCGAAACCTGGGCGAACGTGCCGATGATTCTGGACCGCGGCGAGAAGTGGTTTTCATCCATGGGCACCGCGGGCAGCAAGGGCACGAAGGTCTTCTCGCTCGTCGGAAAGATAAACAACACGGGTTTGGTCGAGGTCCCGATGGGGATCACGCTCAGGAAGATCGTCTACGACATCGGCGGCGGGATTCCGGGAGGCCGCAAGTTCAAGGCGGTGCAGACCGGCGGCCCCTCCGGCGGCTGCATACCCGAATCGATGCTCGACATGCCGGTCGATTTCGACGAGCTGACGAAGATCGGCTCGATGATGGGATCCGGCGGCATGATCGTGATGGACGACCGCACCTGCATGGTCGACATCGCCCGTTACTTTCTTAATTTCCTTCGGGAGGAGTCGTGCGGGAAGTGCGTGCCGTGCCGCGAGGGAGTCCCGCGCATGCAGGAGATACTCGACGATATCTGCGAGGGGCGCGGCGACGAGGCGAAGCTCGTTTTGCTCGAAGAGCTCGCCCAGACCGTCCGCGACGCATCGCTTTGCGGCCTGGGGCAGACCGCTCCGAACCCGGTCCTCTCGACGCTGAAGCACTTCCGCCACGAGTACGAGGCGCACATACGCGACAAGAAATGCCCCGCCGGGGTCTGCAAGGCCCTCATCACCTACGGAGTCTCCGAGGATAAATGCACCGGCTGCACCGCCTGCGCCAGGGCATGTCCCACGGACGCGGCAGTGGCAACCGACCAGCCGGCCAAAGGCGCGATAAAGGGGAAGGTGAACCCGAAGCTCAAGATGCACAGAATAGTTCAGGAGAAGTGCATCAAGTGCGGCGCCTGTTTCGACGCCTGCAAGTACGACGCGATAGAGATAAAATGAGGCCGCATTCCAGGCCTCTCAGGGAGAGCATATATGTCAAAGGTAACTTTCACGGCTGACGGCAGGCAGCTCACCGCCGAGGCGGGGCAGACGCTGCTGCCGGTCCTTCTGGATGCCAGGTTCGACATCCCCCACATGTGCTACAACGAGGAGATGCCGCCTTACGGCGCCTGCCGCCTCTGCCTCGTCGAGGTGGAGCAGGACGGGCGCCGCAGGGTTCACACCTCCTGTTCATTCCCCGTCGCCGAGGGCATCAAGGTCTTTACCGACACCGAGCTTCTCAGGCGTCATCGCAGGATGGTGGCCGAGCTCCTTCTCGCGCGGTGCCCCAATGTGAAGGAAGTTCAGGATCTCGCGCGCAAGCTCGGCGTGGAGAGCGGCGACCGCTTCAAGAAGAAGGACGAGGGGTGCATCCTATGCGGTCTCTGCACGCGGGCCTGCGAGAAGGTCGTCGGCGTCTCCGCGATCTCGTTCGTCGGCCGCGGGCCCGACAAGGAGGTCGGGACCCCATTTCTCGACAAGAGCGAGGTCTGCATAGGCTGCGGCTCGTGCGCGTTCGTCTGCCCGGTGGGTTTCATAAAGATCGAGGAGGACGAGAATACGAGGCGCCTCCCGCAGTGGAAGGTCGAGTTCGAGATCGCCCGCTGCAAGAAGTGCGGCCAGAAGATAGGCCCGAAAAAGGAGCTAGAGTTTCTGGCGAAGCGCGCGAAGGGCCTCCCCGAGGGATGGTTCGATCTCTGTCAGAACTGCAGGTGACTTTGGGAACGGGGAACCGGGAGCAGGGAACCGGGGACAGAAAAGACGAAAGCCCGGAGGTCGCAAGACCCCCGGGCCTTTTTTTTAGCGGAAAAAATCAGCGGCAGCGCATGCCGAAGTTGTTTACCTCCCATTCGGATACGAACCCGTCTCCGTTTCCGTAGACATCGATGCATTGTTCGTGCGGGAGCTTCACGGGACGATCCTCGGGGTGTTTCTCCTTGCACTGGCTCGGGTGCTCAAGGCAGTAGGCGGAGGGTCCGGTCGCCTCGTAGGCGGGTTTTTCCGCGGCCTCCTGCGCGGCCGTCGTTTTTTGGGGACCCTTCTTTGCGGCGTCGGAGGCGAGCGGGAAAACAGCCAGAGACGCGGCCGCCGCCAGGAAGACCAAGATAGTGACGGATTTTTTCATGCAACCCCCAGTCGGGATATCCCGTTTTGTGTCAGGAACGATGGTGCTTCTTGAGCTCCTGCAGGACCTTGGTGCTTACGGCTCGAAAGGCCTCGAAAGTTCCCGTCCCATCGGTCGCCACGGATTCGAAGTCGGCGCCGCCCTCGGAGTTTAAGTACCTGCGTAGCTCTTCCACCGGGACCGCGTTCGGCAGATCGCGCTTGTTGTACTGGTAGACGCAGGGTATCTCGCCCCACGCGTGCCCCTCGCCTTTGAGAATCTCCTTTAGCGAGGAGAGGCTCTTGAGGTTGGACTCCATCCTTTCCAGCTGGGAGTCTGCGACGAAGACCACCCCGTCGACACCCTTTGAGATCAGAGCCCGGCTCTGCTGGTAGCCGACCTCTCCCGGAACCGTGTACAGGTGCAGGCGTATGGTGTACCCGCCGACGCTGCCCAGGCTCAGGGGCACGAAGTCAAAGTAGAGTGTCCTGTCCTCGCCCTGTGAGAGGGATACCATCTCCCCCTTCGCCCCCTGGTGGACTTCTTCGTAGATGCTGCGCAGGGACGTGGACTTCCCGCAGAGCGGCGGGCCGTAGTAGACGATCTTGCAGTTTATCTCTCTTGTCTTGTCGTTTGTGAAGGACATGGGTTCTCCCCTTGCTGTTTTAACGCTACCGCTACCGCGTCATTCCTTTCCCCCTTCGCGGAGGTCACTTCGGTACCTTCTGCCAGTCCTTGAGGAACTTGTCGATGCCGATATCCGTCAGCGGGTGGGCCATCAGCTGCTTTATGACAGAATAGGGTATCGTGCATACGTCCGCGCCCACCAGAGCGGCCTCGCGCACGTGCAGCGGGTTTCGCACGGAGGCCACGATGATCTCAGTCTCGAAGTCGTAGTTGTCGTAGATGTGCGCGATGTCGTGTATGAGTTCCATGCCCACCTGCGAAACGTCGTCGAGCCTGCCCACGAACGGGCTGACGTAGCTTGCCCCCGCCTTTGCAACCAGAAGCGCCTGGTTCGGCGAGAAGCAGAGGGTGAGGTTCGTCTTTATTCCCATGTCGGCGAGCGCGCGGGTCGCCTTGAGACCCTCCACCGTAGACGGTATCTTGCATACAACGTTGGGGCCGTAGTCGGCGAGCTTCTTCGCCTCCTCCACCATCCCGTTTGCTTCGAGCGATATAGTCTCGAGGCTCACGGGGCGATCCGGGATCTCCCTCAGTATCTCCTTCACGACCGTTTTGAAGTCCCGGCCTGTCTTTGCGACGAGCGAGGGGTTGGTGGTCACGCCGTCCAGTACCCCCATGGCGTTTGCGTTTCTTATGTCTTCGATCTCTGCGGTATCGATGAAGAGTTTCATGAACGTCCCCTTTCCGTCATGGCTTGTTTTTGCATTCGGCGCTGCAATAAAAGTCGTTTCCATCCTTCAACGCCTCGGCCTTGAGTATGTACGTCCCGCAGCGGCGGCAGGCAACCATCTCCCCGGCGGATATTCCCTTGGATGCCGGGCTTGACGGCCTAATACCCCGCGCAAAAAAAAGCTTCAGGATCCTGTAGGCGAGATACAGGAGAAATAATATTATGATTATGCGGATCATGCTCCCTCAATCGGCGTCCGCTTCTCTCCACTCCGATATCCCGGCCTGGATGCCGTCGCTGCGGCACCTGAGCTCTAGATCCCTGATCGTTAGCCCGGAGGAGGGGTGGACGACGTCCGGGGCTATATCACACAGCGGGACCAGCACAAAGAGTCTTTTTGTGAGCTCCGGGTGGGGTATAGTCAGGCCCTTCAGGTTCAGGGAGAGGTCGTCGAAGAGGAGGAGGTCGAGGTCGATCGTTCGCGGTTCACCCTTCTGCCTGACGTATGGTCTTCCCAACGCCGCCTCTATTCCCAGGAGCTCCCTCATGAGATCTTCGGCCACCATGGTGGTGCTGATGTGGATCGCCGCGTTCAAAAAGGGATCGGCGCCGGAAGGGCCGTCCGCGTCGAGCGCCTCCGTCTCGAACCATCTTGAGACCTTTACGAGATCGATTCCCTTTCGGGAGGAGATGAGGCCTAGCGCCCGAGTGCAGTTGGAGATGCGGTCCCCTACGTTGGATCCCACTCCTATGTAGGCGTTGTGTTTGTATTTCACGGCTTACCCCGTCAGGATCTCTCAGGGTTGAGTTCCAAAACGTCCCCCATTCCGTAAAGGCCCGGCTCCTTGCCCACGATCCACCTCGCAGCCTCCAGAGCCCCCTCGGCGAATATGTCGCGCGTGGCGGCATGATGGGTTATCGTGAGGGTCTCGCCTGGCGATGTGAAGTGTATCGCATGGTCTCCGACTACCTCGCCGCGCCTTATCGAGCGCACGCTTATCTCCGTATCGCCGCCTTCGTCGGGCTCGCCCGTCTCCTCCTCGTAGAAGAAGACGTCCTCCTCCAGCGACAGCCCGGTTTCGCCCGTCACGATATCGAGCATTTTCTTTGCGGTTCCGCTGGGGCGGTCGAGCTTGTGCACGTGGTGGGCCTCGACGATGTCGATCTTGCATCTGCTCTTCAGCGCTCGCGAAGCGATCTCTATGAGCTTGAGCATCACGTTGACGCCGACGCTCATGTTGGGGGCGAACACGACCGGTATCTCGAGTGAGGCCTTTTTCACCGCCAGCTTCTGCTCGTCCGACAGGCCGGTCGTGCCGATGACTATGGGTTTGCGGTAGAGCGCCGCGATCTCGGCGTTCTTCGCGGCGGCCTGGGCCACGGTGAAGTCGATCGCCACGTCGCATCCCTCTATGGAACGTTCTAGGTTGTCTCCCGCGTCTATCTCTGCCGCCAGCGAGAGATCCTTCGATTCACGCACCATCGCGGAGATTCTGCTGCCCATCCGGCCCTTGGAACCCGCCACCAAAATTTTCGTCATGGGAGTCTCCGAAAAAAACTCTCTCTACAGCAAATCCTCGCGGCGCAGAACGGCCTCCAACTCCTCCCTGTTTTTCTCGCCCATCGGGGTCATCGGGAGGCGGAACTCCTCGCGGCAGCGCCCCATGAGGGAGAGCGCGGTTTTTGCGGGGATCGGATTCGTCTCGAGAAACATAGCGCGGTTTATATCAGACAGCGAGGAGTGCAACCTCTTCGCTTCTTCCCCGCGCCCTCCCGAAAACGCGTCCCAGACGGCGGCGACCCTCTTCGGCACCACGTTTCCTGTGACGGAGATGCACCCCATGCCGCCGGCCTCGTATATCTCGAGGTTCATCGCATCGTCCCCCGACAGGACCGCGAAGTCCTTCGGGGCACCCGCGATTATCTCGCGAACCTGTTCTATTTTGCCGCTAGCCTCCTTGACCCCGACTATCGTCTCCCTCTCGGCCAGGCGCAAAACTGTCTCGGGCAGCATGTTTACAGAGGTTCGCCCCGGGACGTTGTACACGACCATCGGGATGTTGACGACCTCGGCTATGGCGCTGAAGTGCCTGAAGAGGCCCTCCTGGGTCGGCTTGTTGTAGTAGGGGGTGACCTGGAGCTGGCCGTCCGCGCCGGCATCCCTGACCGCCTTCGCCAGTTTTATCGCGTTGGCCGTGGAGTTCGAGCCCGCCCCCGCGAGCACCGGCGCCCTGCCCGCTGCCACCTCGACCACCAGCTTTACGATCCGGCCGTACTCCTCGCATGAAAGGGTGGCGGCCTCGCCGGTCGTGCCGCACGGGACGATGACGTCCGTGCCCGATGCTATCTGCCAGTCGACGATTTCCTTCAGAGCCTGTTCGTCGATTTTGCCGTCGCAAAACGGCGTCACCACGGCGGTCATCGAGCCCTTGAAGATCATATCGCTCCTTTTTCAGCCGGCGAAACAGGAGGAAAATGAGAAGCCTGCGGAGCAGGCCGGGCCGGCGATGCGGATGAGATTCTGTTTTTCAAATACCTGGATCAAATGACTATTTCACCCTTGAAAACGGTTTCGGCGGGGCCGCGCATGTATACGCGGTTGTCCTTCTGGTTCCATTCGATCTCAAGTTTTCCGCCGGGCAGGATGACGGTGACCTTCCTGTCCGTGTAGCCGTTGAGGACCGATGCGACCGCAGACGCGCACGCAGCGGTTCCGCATGCGAGCGTCTCGCCGGCACCGCGCTCCCAGACGCGCATGTGGATCTCGCTCTTGCTGATGACGTTGACGAAGCTGATGTTGGCCCGGCGCGGGAAGATGGAGTGGTTCTCCAGAAGAGGACCGAAGCGGTCGACCGGTGCGCCGGTAAGGTCGTCGTGGTATGTTATGCAGTGGGGGTTGCCCATGGATAGGCAAGTTATGCGGAATTCCTTTGTGTCCGTCTTCAGTGGGCGGTTGATGATCCGCCCGGACAGGTTAACCGGGATATCCTTTCCCTTCATCACCGGCTCGCCCATGTCCACCTCGACCAGTTTGCCGATATGCTTGACCCTTCTAACCCCGGCGGGAGTGTCGATGAACAGCTCCTTCTTCGAGGATATCCCGGCTTCCTTTATGTAGCGCGCAAGACAGCGGATGCCGTTTCCGCACATCTCCGCCTCGCTGCCATCGGCGTTGAAGATGCGCATCGCGAAATCCTGCTTGGAGGATTTGAGGAGCAATACCATCTGGTCCGCCCCTATACCCGTGTGCCTGTTGCACAGCTTTCGTGCGAGGTGCGGGGGGTTTTGCAGGGTCTGGTGAAGGCAGTCGAAGAGTATGACGTCGTTTCCGGTGCCGTGCATCTTAACGAAAGGCCGCCCCTTCGACTTAGCGCGAACTGCCATGGTCGCCCCCTTCCGGGGCGCTGCGGCCCCGTCGGATCGTCTAACCTATTGTAATATAATAAAAAATTGAATGCGAAGATAGCAGGAGGGGTCCGCTTTGTCAAGGAAATCGGCGTTTTTGGGTAACCGGGCATTTATAAAATCATTTATTTTTCAAGGTTTTGTATAATAATTCCCGTTGGGCAGCGAAACCGCTTGACTTTTTTGAATATTTTGTTCACCCTGCGCGATGCTCGCCCTTCGGAATGGCGGCTTTCAACTCGAACGGATCATTCCAAAAAAGCGCAGTAATGAGGCCCGAGGGCTCTTGTAACCGACCCATCTCTGTTTAAGACTATACATTCATTGTCAAAAGATATCCCTATCCCGTGATCATTTTTCCGCAATCGTCTATTACAGCTGAGTTTTCTTCTCTTTCCACAGAAAGAAAGGGCGACGTATGCATCTGAACGAACTCAAGAACCAGAAGCCCGCAGAGCTGCTCGAAATGGCCAACCAGTTCAACATCGAGGGCGCGGCCAGCATGCGCAAGCAGGAGCTCATATTCGCCCTGCTTCAGGCGCACTCCGACAAAAACGGCGCGATCTTCGGCGAGGGGGTGCTCGAATGCCTCCCCGACGGCTTCGGCTTTCTGCGCTCGCCGGACTACAATTATCTGCCGGGCCCCGACGACATCTACGTGTCCCCCTCCCAGATAAGGCGCTTCACGCTCCGCACCGGCGACACGATCTCCGGCCAGGTGAGGCCGCCCAAGGAGGGGGAGCGCTACTTTGCCCTTCTTAAGGTCGAGAACATCAACTTCGAGGCTCCGGAGAAGGCGAAGGAAAAGATACTCTTCGACAACCTTACGCCTCTTTATCCGAACACGCGCATCAATCTGGAGTTCGAGCCGAAGAACTACTCGACCCGAATCATGGACCTGTTCACCCCCATAGGGAAGGGGCAGCGCGCGCTCATCGTTTCGCCGCCGCGCGCCGGCAAGACCGTGCTGTTGCAAAACGTGGCGAACGCCATAACCGGCAACAACCCCGACGTGGTGATGATAGTCCTGCTCATAGACGAGCGCCCGGAGGAGGTCACCGACATGCAGCGCTCGGTGAAGGCCGAGGTGGTAAGCTCGACGTTCGACGAGCCGGCCCAGCGCCACGTTCAGGTGGCCGAGATGGTCATAGAGAAGGCCAAACGCCTGGTTGAACACGGCAGGGACGTCGTCATTCTCCTTGATTCGATAACGCGTCTGGCGCGAGCCTACAACGCGGTTGTTCCGCCTTCGGGCAAGATACTCTCCGGCGGCGTGGATTCCAACGCCCTGCACAAGCCCAAGCGCTTCTTCGGCGCTGCCCGAAACATAGAGGAGGGGGGCTCGCTCACGATCATCGGCACGGCGCTCATCGACACCGGCTCCAGGATGGACGAGGTCATATTCGAGGAGTTCAAGGGCACCGGCAACATGGAGATCCACCTCGACCGCAAGCTCATGGAGAAGCGCATCTTCCCGTGCATGGACATCAACAAATCCGGCACGCGCAAGGAGGAACTGCTTTTGAACGAGGAGGAGCTGAGCAAGGTCTGGATACTCCGAAAGATGCTCCAGCCGCTGAACCAGATCGACGCGATGGAGTTTCTGCTCGACAAGCTCACGCCGTGCAAGACGAACAAGGAATTCCTGATGTCCATGAACAAATGATCGTCCGCCTTCGGGATCCGCCCGTGAGGTTGGAAAGGGATTATGCGCACCTTAAGAATTCTTACAGCTGCCGCCTTCGCGCTCGTTACGATATGGTCGCCGGGCGCCCTGGCTTTGAGCGAGAAGGGCTTCAAGTCGCTCCATATCCTCACGAAGGTCCTTCGCTACGTCGAGGAAAACTACGTGACGCCCGTAGACGAGGAGATGCTCATACGCGGCGCTATCAGGGGGATGCTGGGTACGCTGGATCCGCATACTGTCTATATGTCACCCGAGATCTACCGCGAGCTGAAGGTCGATACGGCGGGCCGCTTCGACGGGATAGGGATTGAAGTGACCGTCAAGGACCGCCTCCTTACGGTGGTCTCCCCGATAAAGGGCTCGCCGGCCGAGGAGGCCGGGATACAGGCCGGGGACCGAATCGCCAGGATAAACGGGAACTCCACGAAGGACTTGAACCTCTCCGAGGCCGTGGCCCTGATGCGGGGTAAGCGCGGGAGCCGCGTCACCCTGACCATACTGCGGCCCGGCACCAAGAACCCGTTCGATGTATCGGTCATGCGCAAGATCATAAAGGTCCCGAGCGTCGTCTCGCGAATCTACGACGGGAAGTACGGCTATGCGTCCATATCGAGCTTTCAGCAGGGGACCTCGCGTTCACTCGAAAGGGCGATCCGCGAAATGGGTCCGCTGTCCGGTCTGATACTCGACCTGCGAAGAAATCCAGGCGGGTTGCTCGAGCAGGGCGTCGATGTGTCGGACGTCTTTCTGAAGGAAGGCGTGATAGTCACGACGAACAGCCGCGGCGCCGAGATAGACAGGCGCGAGGCTCACGACGAGGGAAGCGAGCCCGATTATCCGCTCGTGGTGTTGGTGGACGGCGGCTCCGCGTCGGCGGCCGAGATCGTGGCGGGCGCCCTCCAGGACAACAAACGCGCGGTTGTCATAGGAACCACCTCGTTCGGGAAGGGCTCCGTACAGACGGTGGTGGATCTCGACGACGGTTCGGGCCTCAAGATAACCATAGCCCGCTACCAGACCCCCTCCGGCAGGGTCATCCAGGACCAGGGGATAATTCCCGATATCGTGGTGCCGGCGAAGCCTCCGAAGAAGGGGGTGTCAAACGACGGGGAGGCGGATGAAACCGCCGACGAGTCCGGGCCCTCGACGGCGAGTGAGCCGGGGGAAAAGCCGCTGGTGCGGCGCAAGGGGGTAGAGGATTATCAGCTGAACAGGGCGCTCGATTATCTGCGCGGCCTTTCATGACAATTCAAAACACGGGAGGTTGTAAATGACGAAGAGAATAGGTGTGCTGACCGGGGGCGGAGACTGCCCCGGGCTCAACGCGGTGATACGGGCGGTCGTGCGTCGTTCGATAAGGCACGGCGGCTACGAGATAGTCGGCATAAAGCACGGCTGGCGCGGGCTTTTGGAGATGGAGACCGTTACTCTCGGGCGCAAGGACGTCATGGGCATTCTCTACAGGGGCGGAACGATACTCGGCACGAGCCGCACGAATGTCTTCAAGGACGAGGAGACCGCGAAGCTCGCGGTCGACAACTTCAAGAAACTTCGCCTCGACGGGCTCATCGCGATAGGCGGCGAGGATACCCTGGGCGTCGCCAAGAAGCTCACCGACCGCGGCATAAATGTCGTCGGCGTGCCCAAGACGATAGACAACGATCTTCTCGGCACCGATTTCACGTTCGGCTTCGACACCGCCGTACAGATCGCCACAGAGGCGATAGACCGCCTTCACACGACCGCCGAGTCGCACGACAGGGTGCTCGTCTGCGAGGTCATGGGCAGGCATGCGGGGTGGATAGCAGCCTACTCGGGGCTGGCCGGCGGCGCCGACTGCATACTCATCCCGGAGAAGCCGATTGACGTGGACGAGGTCTGCAAGATGATATGGGACCGCCACAAGAACGGCCTCTGCTTCAGCATCATCGTGGTGGCGGAGGGGGCGAAGATACGCGAGAGCGGCGCCGACAAGGAGGTCCTCTCCTCGCAGAAGCTCGACGACTTCGGCCACGTGCAGCTAGGCGGGATAGGCCAGGTGCTCGCTAAACTCATCCAGGAGAAGACGAACTACGATACGCGCGTGACCGTCCTCGGGCACATACAGCGCGGCGGAAGCCCCACCGCGCACGACAGGGTTCTTGCGACGCGCTATGGTTTTTCGGCGATGGACGCTGTCCACTCCGGAAACTACGGGATCATGGTCGGCTAGGACGGAAACGAAATAGTGCAGATACCGCTCTCGCAGATATCGGAAGGGCTCAAGACGCTCGACGAGCCTTTCTACGAGCTGACGAAGACATTCTGGGGGTGGTAGCCTTTCTGCTCCCCCTGCCTTTGCCGCGCCCGGCGTCGGTTTTCTTCCGGCTGCCGGGCGTTTTTTTTGCGCCACCCGACAGCGCCTTCACGAGCTCCACCAGCCTCAGGAGCTCGTAGGGTTTCTTTACGACGAGGCCGGCCTTCTCCGTTCCTTTCGGGAGCCTTGAGGGGTCGCGACCGTGTGGGAGGATCAGGGCCACCGGGGGCCTGCTCCCCTTCGAGCCGATCTTCATCGCGCGGCGCGCGGCCTCCCACTGCTCGTCGCTGTCTTCCACCATGTCGTTCAAAACGGCGCTGAAGTCGATGCCGGTTGTTTCTGAGGGGTCGACAGCGGTCTCCGTCTCCATGCCGCCTAGCTCAAGTGCCAGCTGTATGGCCCGTCGAGACTCCGGGTCCGGGCTGATTATCAATATCCTATGCATCTCTCCCTCCGCCCCTAGAAATAGCCGAGAGGCATCTGAAAGAAAAGTGCGAAGTGCCCTGCGGGAGCTGTCCCGGGCAGGGGGGCGAATGACTTTTGCAAGCCACATGCCGATTGACACGCCCCTCTTTCGGCGGCTAGAGTGCTGTCCCTGTGTAAAGGCCAGATATTCCAAGGAGTTTCCATGCCGTCCACAATGAAGGCTATACAGAAACCGAAAGCCGAGAAGGGCGCCCTGGTGGTGGACGCTCCGATTCCGGTCCCCACCTCGCACCAGGCGCTCGTGCGCGTCAATGCCACCTCCATCTGCGGTACCGACATACACATCTACAACTGGGATCCGTGGTCGGCCGGGCGGATAAAACCCCCGATGATATTCGGCCACGAGTTTTCAGGCGAGGTCGTGGAGGTGGGGAGCCAGGTCGAGCACATAAAGGTGGGCGACCATGTCTCGGCCGAGACGCACATCCCGTGCGGGGGCTGCTATCAGTGCCGCACAGGCCAGATGCACATATGCCAGCACGTGGAGATACTGGGAGTCGACCGCGACGGCTGCTTCGCCGAGTACATAGCGGTGCCCGATATCTGCTGCATAAGAAACGACAAGTCGCTTCCGTGGGAGATAGCTTCGGTGCAGGAGCCGCTGGGAAACGCCGCGTACTGCGTGAGCGAAGCGAAGGTCGCCGGCAGATCCGTAGCGATACTTGGCGACGGCCCGATAGGCGTCTTCGCCGCGGGGATAGCGCGTGCCTACGGGGCCACGAACCTCATATGCTGCGGCATGCAGCCGTACCGGCTCGACCTCATGCGCAAGTTCAACCCCGACCACGTGGTGAACGTTACGAAGGAGAATACGCGCGACGCGGTCATGGACATAACGCGCGGCGAGGGGGTCGACGTAGTGCTCGAGATGAGCGGCGCCGAATCCGCGCTTCACGACGGCTTCGCAATCATAAAGCGCGGCGGCACGTTCATCGCGTTCGGCATACCGTCGCGCCCGGTGTCTCTCAACCTCGCCGAGGAGGTCATATTCAAGGGCGTGACCATCCGTGCGATAAACGGCAGGAAGATGTTCGACACCTGGTATGAGGTTGCGAACCTGCTCGGCTCCGGGCGTATCGACGTGAAGCCGGTGCTCACGCACACATTCCCCCTGGAGAAGATAGACGACGCGATGGCTCTCTTGAACGCCCCCGAGATAAAGGCGGGGAAGATCGTATTGAAGCCGTGATCGGTGACCTGTGACCAGTGATTAGTGATTGGTGAAAACAAACCACGTCTAATTCAGCAGGTCGCTGGTTACTGGTCACCGGTTACGTAATACAAGGAGGCCCTATGTACGATAGTCTGAAGCCGATTCTTGAGACCGAACTCGCTTCGATAAAGGATCAGGGGCTATGGAAGGAGGAGTGGGCGATCCTCTCTCCGCAGAGCGCCGAGATATCGGTGAAGCAGGGCAGGGTTATAAACTTCTGTGCGAACAACTACCTGGGGCTTGCCGACAATCCGAAGCTCGTCTCCGCGACGAAGGCGGCGCTCGACCGTTACGGCTTCGGAACCGCGTCGGTGCGCTTCATCTGCGGCACATTCGACATCCACGGCGAGCTCGAGAGGGAGCTCTCACGCTTCTTCGGCACCGAGGACACTATCCTCTATTCCTCCTGCTACGAGGCGAACGAGGGCCTCTTCGAGACTATCCTCACGGACCAGGACGCGATCATCTCAGACCAGCTGAACCACGCCTCCATCATCGACGGCGTGCGCCTCTGCAAGGCGAAGCGCTTTCGCTACGCTAACTCCGATATGGCCGATCTGGAGAAGCAGCTCGTGGACGCAGACGCGCAGGGGGCGAGGCTAAAGATGATAGCCACCGACGGCGTCTTCTCGATGGACGGATACATCGCGAAGCTCGATCAGGTTTGCGACATCGCGGAGAAATACGGGGCGATCGTGATGGTCGATGACTCCCACGCGACAGGGTTCGTCGGAAAGACAGGGCGCGGCACGCCGGAGCACTGCGGGGTGATGGACCGCGTAGACATAATCACCAGCACGATGGGGAAGGCGATGGGTGGCGCGGCAGGCGGCTTTACGACCGGGAATAAGGAGCTCATAGCCCTTCTTCGCCAGCGCTCCAGGCCCTACCTCTTCTCGAACGCGCTCCCGCCGATGATATGCGCCGCCACCCTCGAGGTGCTCAAGATGCTATCCGAGACGACCGAGCTGCGCGACAGGCTCGAGGAGAACACCCGCCGGTTCCGCTTTGGGCTTAAGGAGGCGGGGCTCAAGGTCCTCGAGGGCACGCACCCGATCACGCCGGTCATGTTCGGCGACGCTAAGCTCGCCGCCGATGTGGCGCGCGACATGCTCACGGAGGGGATATACGTGAAGGGCTTCTCTTACCCGGTCGTCCCGAAGGGGAAGGCGAGGATACGCTGCCAGGTCTCGGCGGTGCACACGAAGGAGCACCTCGACAAAACGGTCGAGGCCTTCGCGAAGGTCTGCAGGAAACACGGCGCGCTTTGAGCTCTTAGCAAAGGGTAAAAACGCGGCGCGGGATCTCTCCCGCGCCGCTTGTCTTTTCAGTTCCTCGGTCCGTTTGCTTTTTACCTCACCACCAGCATGTTGCCCATCATGAGGAGGCCCTGGCCGAGCGTCCCTATGTTTATGGGTACGCCGGCGTATTCAAACCCCATCCCCTCGAGGTTGAGCTTCGTTACTAGCCCCAGCATGTTTGCGTTCATGTCGATCGACATCTCAGGCGCCCCGGTATCGAGTCCCATGGATAGGGTGAACTCAGAGGGGCCTTGAACATATTCGTCAGATCCTGCAGCCCGACCACGCTGCCGGTGAGCATGTGCTCGAAGTCCACCATGAAGGTGATGTCCCTCTCCTTTGCCTCGAAGTCGGCTATCATCCCGGCGAATCGGCCGTCCCTGGAATCAGTATCGATATCCTGATTCGCCGCGAGTGCCCTAGCGTTAACTATCATCTGCTCGAGCGTTATCATGCTGTCGAGTGAAGGCGTGAAGTCGGGTGGTGATAACTCAAATCTTCCCCCCACTGTCGCAGCGGGCACTATTCCGAACCAGAGGTCTCCGAGCTGGCATGCTATCTGCTGTGCCGCTGCGCCTGCATCCGTCTCCCACATCAACGCGAGACAGGTGAAATCGTCGCCCACGAGGTTCGAAAAAGCCGCATAGCTCTCGTCGTTTGCCACCCTCTCCGCCGTGATTTCCCTCCAGACGACGCCGTCAGCAAATCGGTAGATATTGTTCCATATCGCGTCCTCAAGGAACGCCATCCAGAGATCCATCTCGAAGTTCGAGCCGTCGAATGCGAACTGAAGGGTCAAGTTTCCCTCCCGTATCTTGTCCTGAAGGTGCATCATTATGCGAGTCATCAGGGGTCGTTCATCCGGAGGGAGGGCAAGCGCCTGGCCATCGACCGATATCGCCGAGAGGCCGACGCATTTGGTGTCGTACCAGCCCACGCCCAGCTTTTCGAGCGCCAGGTCGCCGAACACATCCTCTATCATGGCCCCGAGCGTGTTGTTCGACGGTATGAAGTCCCCTTCGGGGAGGTCGCTTATCGGCGCGCTCAAAAGCCCCGCCCAGAGGGGATCGGTCCAGTCGAGTGCGGTCTCGCCGGATTCCAGGTCCTTTATGTTTCTAAAGGAGAGGATCATCCCCGCCTCCGCCGGCAGCACACCGAACGCGTTGCAGCTGACCTTTGAAACATCCACCGGCTCGTCGCTTCCGCCGCTTCCGCCGTCGGTGGCCTCGGAGTACAGGAGCCTTCCCCCGCTGTCGCAGCCGAAAAGGGACAGGGCCAAAATGAGCGGCACGACTACCGTCATCAGGTGTCTGGTCTTCATAAATGCCTCCTCGTCTCAAAGCGGGAAAAAGCGAGCTTCGTGACCTATCCAATGCAACGGATGTGCCATGGGGCCCAAAAGGCCGGCTTTTGAGACTCAGTCGCCTTACGATTAAAAACCGAATTAAAACAATAACTTGGCGAGATGAGGCGATGGCGGGATAAGTATAAACAACACCATCTGGTTGCGCGGGAGGGTTAAAAAAAACACGCAGAGTGGGTATTTTGACGCTTATTGAACCGAGCTTGTCTTCACTGCCGGCTCTGGCCCCCAGAGCAGCTTCCAGTAAGGCTCCTCGACCAGGATCAATCTCACCGAAAAGCGGCCGGGAATATGTTCTGCAGAGGGGAGATCCTTGGCGTCCAGACGAATTTTGCCTGAGGCCGGATCGATTTCAACTATCACCGCAAAATAGCGTTCCAAGGAGCCGTCAGGATGAACTATCTCGATCGTGAGCGGCCGGTCGGGCTGAATTCGGCCGAGATCTTCTTCGGAGATTGTGGCCTCTATGATCTCCGGATCTTTGTTGTCCCATACAGCGGTTCCCTCGACCGATATCGTGTATTTCCATTTCATGAAGTAGAGGCCGGCTGCTGCCGTCGCCGCCGCCACTACGAGACCGAATGCTATCACGCCCATCACGCGCGGCCGCAGTTCCTTTGCAGAAAAAGCCTCAACGAATTTGTCGAGCAGGCTCATGCCTTTGTCTCCGCTTCGTACATTTTGGCCAGTTCGTCTTCGTCCACCACGATGGTGTTTTCCACCGCTTTCTTTGCAAGGGATACGACCGCCGAGAGAAGCTCCTCCGGCGTCCTGAAGAGCTTCTTGGTGATCCTCGTCCCGGCGAATACCATCTCGTTTTCCTCGAGCGAAAAATCGAGCTCGCCCTCAGCGGCCTTCGGGAGAATGTTCCTTATCCTGTTGAAGAAGAGCAGGAGCTGGGAGGCGTCTATCTCGGGCAATATGACGAGGATGATTCCCCGGTCTAGGACAGCCGAGTTGTCGCCCATGCGCATGCTCTTCTTCAGAAGGAAGTCGACGCCGTCGACGAACTTGTCCGCGGCCGCCGCGCCTTCCTCCTCGATGAGGGACTCGTAGCGGGAGAGCTTTAGAGCGGCGAGGCAGAATTTCGAGCCGTAGCGGGCGGAGCGCTCGAGCTCGAGGTCGAGCTGCTGCCGGAAGGAGGAGAGCCCGCCGAACTGGCGCCAGTAGAAGCGGTAGAAGGCGCCTCGCTTCTCGATGAGTTCGTCGAACTGCCCGCTTTCCACGAAGCGCCCCTGTTCGAGTACCATGATCCTGTCCGCGGTCTTGATCGTGGACAGGCGATGGGCGATGACTATTACCGTCTTCGTGGCCCTGAGCGAGGAGATCGTTTCCTGTATTCGGTATTCGCTCTCTGCGTCGAGGCCGCTCGTGGCTTCGTCGAATATTACCACGGACGGGTTGCGCAGCAGCGTGCGCGCGATGGCTATTCGCTGGCGCTGACCGCCGGAGAGAAGCTCGCCCCCGGTGCCGACCGGCGCGTCGTAGCCTCCGGGCAGGCGCTCTATGAAGTCGTGGGCGCCGGCCTGCCTCGCTGCCCTCATCGCGTCGCCGCGCTCCATCCCCTCGTTTCCGTAGAGGATGTTCTCTATGACCGTTCCGTCGAAGAGCGCGGCGTCCTGCTGGACGATGCCCACGCGGCCGCGCAGGTCGTGGACGCGTACCTCGGAGATGTCCTGCCCGTCGATCAAAATCATCCCGTCGGTCGGCTTGAAGAAGCGCAGCAGGAGGTTGACGAGCGTGGTTTTTCCGCTTCCCGAGCCTCCGACGATGGCCGTCATGCTGCGCGGCGCGAAGTCTATCTGTATGTCGTGGAGGATGGGCTCGTCAGGGGAGTAAGAGAAAGAGAGGTGCGCAGTGGAGACGCCGCCGTCCTTGAGCGAGAGTTCCTTCGCCTCATCTTCGTCGGTGTCCTCCATCGGGTGCAGGAGGATCTCGTCGAGCCTCTTCATGGAGACGAGGTTCGTCTTCCATTCGGTGAACAGGTTTATGAACGAGCTTATCGGGCCCTCGAGCTGGTCGAGGTAGAGCATCAGGGCGACGATCTCGCCGATGGAGAGGTTTCCCTGCACGACCTGGTAGCCCAGGTACCACGTGAGAAAGACGCTCCAGAGCTGCAGCGTGACCGAGTTCGTGAAGGTGCGGAGGACGTCGAGGACCTTACCCTTTACGGCCACTCGGTAGCGGCGGCGTATGAGCGTGCCGAGCGAAAGCGTCTCGTAGTCCTCCTGCCCGAACGCCTTGATGGTCTTGATGTTCGTCAGGCGCTCCTGAGCGCGGCTTAGGATATCGGAGTCGGCCTCTATGGATTCACCCTGCACCTCGGCGAGCCGCCACGCATAGAAGCGCGTCTCCAGTATGTAGAGCGGGACCGACAGGAGCGCCAAAAGCGTGAGCTTTGGATTTATCGAGAGCGCGATCGCAAGGATCACGAAGAAGCGCCCGCCGTCTATGAGGATGGTCGGGAGAAGCCCCGAGGCCATTCCTATGGCGTTTCCCACGTCGTCGGTGATTCTGATCAGAAGGTCGCCCGGCTTCTTCTCCATGTGGAAGGCGAGAGGCAGCCGCTGGATGGCGTGAAAGACGCGCCCGGTAAGGGAGGCGGTGGCCTCCTGGCCGACGTATATCTGAAGGTAGTCGGAGACCACGGATAGGAAGAAATATATGAAGTAGACTACGACGATGGTTATGACCGTCGCGTTTAAGAGCACCAGGTCGCGGTAGGGATATGCGTAGTCGAAGAGGACGCGCGTGAAGAGGGGCATCGTCAGCCCCAAAAGCGTCATGCAGATATCGAAGAAGATGGCGATGAGGAAGATGCCGAGATACGGCTTGAGGACGCCGAAGTAGCGCAGGAGGATCCTTAGATCGTTCATCGCCGCCGCATTATAATTGTAGCCGCCTGTGGTGGCAAGCGGGAACTCCTTCCCGATGTTGACAGCAGCGGCGGTTCAGGCTACCCGCGGCTCATGGACGAGAAGGAGAGGATAGAGCGCGAGGCGCTGGCCTTTTTCCTGCGGCTCTACAACCGCAGATACAACAGGAAGTTCCGGATCTTCGTGAAGCGCGAGCGCCCCGATTTCGAGGTGCAAGACAGGTGGTCCAAAGAGAAGCTGGGCGTAGAGGTCAGCCACATCTTCCACGACAAGAAGGAGGCGATGATGATGCTGGGGCGCGACCCCTCGACGATTCACGGCATCATCACCGCACAGGACCATGTGGATGTGCTCATGGAGGTCCTCAGGAAAAAGGCGCAGAAGGTCCGCGGATACAGCTGCGGCTCCCCGGTGATACTTGTCCTTAGGGATTTCTCGAGGATATTCTCGGCGAAGATCCTCTTTGACGAGAGGCTGGGTCTCAAAATCCCGGCATCCGGCTACAAGCAGATATGGTACTTGAGCCGGTCGAGGCCGACGAAGAAGTGGGATACGCTGGTGAGGCT
>DAONII010000003.1:0-20261 GCA_035405085.1 bacterium
TATCGCTGCGTTCTCGGCGGGCATACCGAAGGCGTCCCACCCCATCGGATGCAAAACCTTCAGGCCGCGCATCATCCTGTAACGCGTCGCCACATCGCCTATAGCGTAGTTGCGCACGTGCCCCATGTGCAGCCGGCCGGAAGGGTAAGGGAGCATCTCGAGCAGATAGTACTTGTCGACGCCGGGCTTCGCGTCGACCTTGAAGAGGCCGTTCTCCTCCCAGTACCTCTGCCATTTTGGTTCGATCTCGGAGTGATTGTAGAATCTGTCGGTCATGTATGCCCCCGAAAAACCTCGCACTTCTTTCAACCCCTGCCCCAACGGTCGAGCCAAGCCTCGAACATGAGGAGCGTCCATATCTTCTTCGAATTGTCCGCGCGGCCGGCCATGTGATCCTTCAGTATCCTGGATACGGTTCCCGCCCGAAAGTATCCCTCGCGCTTTATGCGGTCCACACCGAGCATATCTCCGACGAGATCGCGGATCGGTCCCTTCACCCACTTCGCCACAGGTATTCCGAAGCCCTTCTTAGGACGCCCCGCTATCCCTTTGGGCAGAAGCGGCTCCACCGCGTCCTTGAGCAGGCTCTTCATCCTCAAGCCGCAAAGCTTCATCCTGTAGGGAAGCGACGCGACGAATTCCACCAGCTCGTGATCGAGAAAGGGCGCGCGCGATTCAAGCGAAACGCCCATGGACGCGCGGTCGACCTTCGTGAGTATGTCCTCGGCGAGGTAGAGCTTCTTGTAGAGATACAGGAGCCTGTTGCCGGCCTCGGCACCGGAGGCGCAAGAGTAGTGGCGCGACGCGTCCTCGAAGACGCCGTCTGGGGGATCCACGGCGAAGAGCTCGCGCTGCTCCTCCGGTGAAAATGCCCCGAGCCAGACCATGTGCCGAAAGGCGGGCTCCAGAGAAACCCCCTTGAGAAACTGCTTGGCCTTGAAATCGAAACTTATGTTCTCATCCGAGACCGGCAGCGCACGCACGGCCGGCTCTATGAGGCCACGCCTCAAAAGACGCGGCAACCGGTTGTAAAAGCCCGCGTATCTCTCGGCCTGAAAGGTGGGATAGCCTGCGAACAGCTCGTCCCCTCCGTCCCCGCCTAGCGCTACGGTGACGTGGCCGCGCGTGAATTTGGAGAGCGCGTAGGTGGGTATTATCGAGGGATCGGCGAACGGCTCGTCGAGCAAATCGGTTACCTGCGGCATCAGATCGAGGAGATCCTCCGGGGTGCACATCTGCTCGCGGTGGTCGGTGCCGAAGTGCTCCGCGACGCGCCGGGCGTGGCCGGACTCGTCGAACGAGCGCTCCGCAAACGATATGGAGAATGTCTTTATCTCTCCCGGATCGCGAAACCTGGTCATCATGGCGACCATCGAGGAGGAGTCTATCCCACCGGACAAGAAGACCCCGAGCGGAACGTCGCTTAAAAGGCGCCGCCCAACGGAAGCCTCAAGGAGGCGAAGAAGCTCCTCCCTGGCCTGAGCCTCGGAGATCTCACCACCTGCGGCACCCTGCGGCACGTCCCAGTAAGCGGACCTCTCCACGCGCCCTTTCTGGTAGACAAGCATCTGGCCGGGCTCGAGCTTGTAGACCCCCTCGCATATCGTGTGCGGAGCCGGAACGTATTCGTAGGCCAGATATTTCGCCAAGGACGAGCGGTCGGTCTTCACGCCTACCGCGGGGTGGGCGAGCACGGCCTTGAGCTCGGAGCCGAAGATCAGCGCGCCGTTTCGGTGGGAATAGTAAAGAGGCTTCTCCCCCATTCGATCCCGGGCGAGCAGGAGCGTCCTGCCCTGTTCGTCCCATATCGCCATTCCGAACATCCCGTTGATCAATTTCGGGGTGTCGCGGCCGTGCTCCTCGTAGAGGTGCGGAAGGATCTCGGCATCGGCGCGGCTCCTGAAGACGTGCCCCCCGGATGCCAAAGCCTCCTTGAGCTCCTTGAAGTTGTATAGCTCCCCGTTGCATACCGCCGCTATCCGTCCGTCCTCGGAGAGCATGGGCTGGTGCCCCCCCTCGACGTCGATTATGGAGAGTCTCCGCATCGCGAGGGCACTGCCCCGGCCGAAGAAATACCCCTCGTCGTCGGGCCCGCGGTGCACCATGGTGCGGTTCATCGCCTCGACGTGGGATCGCTCCACCGGAGAGCCTGGGTCGTCATGTATTACGCCGCATATTCCGCACATAATATCTTGTGTGGCCTAAGCTCCCGGGGGCTGCGGAAAGTCCGCTGCAAAGGATTGCAGCGCCCCGCGACACGCGGATCAGCTCTCGGCCAGGTTCACGGTCTTCCTGACTAGGTATACCGGCTTCCCCTGCGACTCGTGGTAGGTACGCACTAGCAGTTCCGCTATGAGCCCCATCAGGATGAACTGGACGCCAATGAAAAAAAGAAAGATCGCGAGGAGCAGAAATGGGTTCCTGTGCGCATAGGTGCCCTCGATAAACTTCTCCAGCACGACCTCCAGCGCCGAGGCGAGCCCGCCTAAGCAGAGCACCGAACCAACGCCGCCGAACAGGTAGCTCGGCTTGGTGGCGTAGCTCGACAAGAACTTTACGGTGATCAGGTCAATGATCACCTTGAACGTTCGCGCGAGGCCGTACTTCGATTTTCCGCGCGTCCTCGGGCGGTGGTTGACCGAAATCTGCGCGACGCGCGCCCCGACCATGGCCGCGTACGCCGGTATGAAGCGGTGCATCTCACCATAGAGGTCTATCGGATCTATGAACTCGGCCCGGTACGCCTTCAGGGAACATCCGTAGTCGTTGAGCTTCACCCCGGTCACAACCGAGAGTAGGCGGTTCGCGACCACGGAGGGTATGCGGCGGGTGATGAGCGGGTCCTTTCGCTTTTCCCTCCAGCCTGAAACCACGTCGAAACCCTCGTCGAGCTTCGAAAGGAGCCTCGGTATGTCGGCCGGATCGTTCTGGTTGTCGGCGTCTATCGCCACGTAGATTTTACCTTTGGCGAAGCGAAAGCCGGCGGCCATCGCGGCTGTCTGGCCGAAATTGCGCATCAGCGACACTAGCTTCACGCGGCCGTCATGCGCCGCCAGGCCCTCGACGAGATCGGCCCCGCCGTCGGTGGAGCCGTCGTCGACGAACACGATCTCGAATTTCTTGCCCGCCGAGCCCAGCGCTTCGACGGTGTCGTCGTAGAGCTGTTTCAGGTTGTCGGCCTCGTTGAAAAAGGGGACGACCACCGAAACGTCGACGCGCTCCATCGATCCTTCGTCTTTATCATTCATATCGGTACCGTCTCCGGCGGGGCCCGGCCCGCAGGCTTTCCTCCGACGAGGGGCTGGTGTCGAATTCGCGAGCGATTACCACAGGTTCTGGATTGTGTCAAAGCAATCCATCTCTTCAGCCGCGCTTGACAAAGCCCCGCATATTGCCCGATTGTGGGGCGACATTCGGGAGGAAGACATGGCTCGCAGGACATTCGCCGTCGCGGCGCTGATGGCCGCAATGATGATCTCCACGACATCGCACGCGAAGCAGCTCAATATGATATTCTGGTACCCGGGGGAAGCGGGCACGAGCGAAGAAGCCCAGCCTCTGATAGACGCGTTCCTGGACTATCTGAACGTAAAAATCGCACCCGACAGACTGGCCGGCCGCTACATAAACACAGTGGAAGGGGGCCTCTCCTACATACGGACGAACAACCCCTGCATCGGGATAGTGAGCTATGCGGCATGGATGCAGAACAGGCAGAAATTTCCGAAGGCAGCCGCAGTGATGTCCACGCTACAGACCCCCGGGGGCGGAAACACCCAGCGCTACGCGCTCTACGGGAGCGTGGAATCGGTCTCGCCGAAGGCCACAGTGCTGTCGAGCGAACCCCTGTCGGCGAAGTTCGTTAAAACGGAGCTATTCCCCGACATCCCCGACGGCGCTTCTTTCAAACAGTCCCCTCAGATGCTCTTCAAGCTGCGGGCGATCGGCGAGGGCAAATCCTCCTACTTCGCCATACTCACCCCCTCGGAGGCAGGCGCGCTCTCCCGCCTTTCGGCCCCCTGGGCGTCCGGCTTGAAGAGGATCGCGCTTTCGAAGCCGGTTCCTACGGCGAGGGTGGTTCTGTTCGACGCGTCATTCGACGCGTCAAGAATAATGGCCGCGCTTGAGGCGGCCGGAAGCGACCCGAAGGCCGCCGAGATTCTCTCGGAACTTCGCCTGAAGGGCTTCTCCAGGTAGACACTACCCTCCTCCCGCTATCGCAGCGCCCATCACCCCGCCCAAAATCGCCGCCGATGCTATGAACAGAATGCCGCAACAAAGTATGGTAGGCAGAAAGACCGCGAGCGCGCTTCGCGCATAGCTGGTTTTGTGCGAAACCTTTACGCCGATGATTATCAAAACGAGCTGCCACACGGGACCGATTGCCCCGCCGAGAAGCGGAACTATCTGAAAGAGCTGGGGGCCGTTTGAATAGCAAACGACGCGGAAGGTCTGCTCGAAGCCTCCGCGGGCCTCTCCTATGACGATAAGGCAGGCGTGGTATACCGCCGACTGCAGCAGCAAGACGCCCGTCGTGAAAACCGGCACGACGACCGCGCACAGGGCGACGACGACCCAGGCGGAGAAAGGCAGCGTTATCGCCGCAAAGGGTATGAAGGCGTTTCTCACCTCGGACGAAAGGTCCAGGCCAAGCGCCAGCGCCTGAAAACCCGCCTGATATGCGGCGGAAAACAGAAACACGACACAGGACACCACGAGCGCGTAGGCCCAGGGCCGGAGCCACCCACTGCGCTGCGAAATCGCCTCGAAGAACTCGACCGGCTTCATGAGCGAAAACTTGATCGCGTTGAAGAACGCGCCAACCCAGTTTCCTCCGCGCTCGTCATCCCACGCGGAAAAGACCGGCGAAACAGCGACGACCTTCGACTTCGCGCCGCACGAGGGGCATTCGACAACCCCCGGCGAATCGCACCTGAATCTGGAGTGGCAACCCGGGCACTCGTATATCATGCAAACCCCGCTTGCCGGCCTGCGCAGCCGGCGCTGTTGCAAGAGAGGCTAACACATGCTAGACGGCGGGGTCAATTGAGCAGAGGCTTAAGATGGGCGAGCCGTGGCACACAGCAAGGATATCGATCTCGAGCGAGGACGCCGACCTCGCATCCGGCCTGCTCTGCGAAGCCGGCTGCAGCGGCATCGTAGAGGAGAGTTCGGCAGACGGGAAGAGCGTAACCCTCTCCGCATCCTTCAACGCAGAAAACGAGGACGCCGCTGCTCTCAGGGCCAGGCTTGAATCCCTGCTCTCCTCACGCGGATCTCTTGCCGGAACAAAACCCGATATCTCAACCTCCGCCGAGGACGGCTGGAGGGAGAGCTGGCGGCAGTGGTTCAAACCCTTTTCCATAGTGCCCGGAATAGTGATAGCGCCCGGTTGGGAGAATTACAAACCGCTGAAGGAAGAGAGCGTCATAACGATGGACCCCGGGATGGCGTTCGGAACCGGCCTTCATCAGACCACGCGGCTCTGCGCCGCAGCCCTCTTTCAGGCGATGGGAAAAGGCGCATCCGGCACACGCGGGACGAAGGATGCCTACCCCTCCGTGCTCGACGTTGGCACCGGCAGCGGCGTGCTGGCCATACTGGCCGCGAAGCTCGGGGCCGCTAGGATAGCGGCGGTAGAAAACGACCCCGACGCGCTCTCGGTCGCGCGAGAGAACTTCGCGGCAAACGGGACGAATGAAATAGAACTCTCCCCGTCGGTCCACGGGATATCCGGAGAATTCGATATCGTGGTGGCAAACATCCTGCTCGGCACGCTGGTGGAGCTGGCAAAAGAGCTTTCGAATAGGACCGCCCCGGGGGGGACCCTAATACTTTCCGGAATCACCTCCGATCAGGAGGCGGAGCTGGCCGGCGCTTTCTCCCCCGACATGAGACTGCTGGAATCCGAACATGGGGAGGAATGGAGCTGCCTCACGTTCCTCTGCCGCCGCAAGGAAGGGTGAAATGCCGCAGTTCTTTCTGGACAGGGAGATAGAGGTCGGCCGCGAGATGGAGATCCGCGGCTCGGATGCGAAACACGTCGCATCCTCGCTCCGCCTCGTGCGGGGAGACTGGATCCTCCTCTCCGACGGAGCCGGGGCGTCGTTCAGGGCCCGGATACTCGAATCCTCACCGCTGCGCGTCTCGGTGTTCGTTGAGGAGGAGATGATAAGACACGAGGCCGCCTCCCCTCCCGCCCTCGCGCTGGCCGTCATAAAGCCGGAGCGCTTCGAGTGGGCTGTCCAGAAGGTCGTCGAGCTCGGCTGCAGGCGCGTGCTCCCCTTCTTCTCTTCACGCACTGCCCCGGCCCGCTCATCCGGCGCTCAAAACCGCCGCCTGGAGCGCTGGAGGAGGATTGCTCTCGAAGCCGCAAAGCAGTCCGGCCTGCCCTTCAAACCACAGATCGATCCACCGGCGGAGCTCATGGACGTATTCGGCGTCAGGGATGAGTTCGCAGATACGGTTCTCTTCTACGAAGGCGAAGAGCAAACCGGCATGCGCGGCTGGTGGAGATCCGCCAGGGCTCGAAGGGCCGGGCGCGGGGACCTGCTGATCGTGGGCCCCGAGGGCGGCTTCTCAAAAGCGGAGGTCTCGCAGGCAAAGGAATCCGGTTTGACCGCGATCGGCCTTGGACAACAGATACTCAGGGTCGAGACCGCGGCCGTCGCAGCGGTGTGCCTGTGGCAGTACGAGCTGGGCAACATGGATCCTTTCCACGCATAGCTTCTCCGGCGGGCGACCTCCTCAAGCATCGACACGCCCCGTCCGTTGTGTTATATCCCATCCGTGCGAAAGCTCGAGATCAGCAACCGTCCGGAGGAGTTTGCGAAGCGCGGGATGCCGCTTATCGTAGCGCACCGGGGCGCGCGCCGCGAGGCGCCGGAAAACACCCTTCCTGCTATAGAGAGAGCCGTCGAGCTTCGCGCAGACGGGGTGGAATTCGACGTTCTCCTCACCCAGGACAAAGTCCCGATAGTCACACATAACGACGACCTCTCAGTGCTCACTCACCATCGCGGCTACGCCCACTCGACACCCTTCGCGACGATAAGGTCGCTCGACGTCGGCTCGCACTTCAACGCGAGCTTCTCGGGAGTGACGATGCCGACCCTCGCCGAGGCGCTCGAGCTTCTGGAACACAGGGACATGCTCACCATAGTGGAGATAAAACCCCAGCCCTCGATGGCGATTTCAGCTGCGGAACTCATAGGAGGCATCGTGGCCGACTTCAGGATGAAGGGAAGGATCGTCCTCTCCTCATCCTCGCTGCGGGTGCTCTATGCGCTGAAACGGCGCCACCCCGAGCTCACAAGGGCCTTCATCGCGAGGCGCGCGTTTCTCTCTTTCGCCGGCTCCACGATCTTGAACAGGCCCCTTGGCATTTCGGAGCTTCACTGCTCGCTCACATCACTATCGCCCGAGTCGGTCTCACGCGTTCAAAGGCGCGGCGGGGGCGTGCTCGCCTGGACCGCAAACACCCCCGACGAGATGGACCACTGCATCGCCCTGAACGTCGACGGAATCATTACCGACGATACGGCCTTCGCACGCCGCCACCTGGAGGAGAATTTGGGCATGACCGGGAGATGATATGGAACAGGAAAGACGCGAAGTGGAGAATACGGACCTCATAGACGTCAGCGACGTCGAGCCTCGATTCGACGACCTCGAGACCGAGCGCGGGCAAAGAGACGAAGCCGAAAAGATGCCTGGAATGCAGGGCCAGCAGGAGGCGACCGGGCCGACTATAGCTTCGTTGAAGGACCGCTTCTCCGCCTTCGCCATAGACGCGGCGTTCCTCTATTGCATCTACTGGGTGATGATGGCCCTCTACCGCCAGATCGCTCTGAGCCAGGCGGCCGGCCCTATACCGGCAGCGGGAAAGCACGGCCTGATATTCCACTCCCTCTTTCTCTTCATCGCGGCGGTGTGGTTCGTGGTGCCAGAGGCGGCCTTCTCGGGAAGCCTTGGGAAGATCCTCTGCAGACTCTCCATTCGCAAGGTCGACGGGTCGTATCCCTCTTTAATCGGCATACTGCTGCGGAATATTCTGAAGCCGCTCGACCTCGTCCTCTTCCCGGTACTTCTCGGGGCAGCGCTGATGGAATGGGGAGGCTGGCACCAGCGGCTCGGAGACCACATCGGCCGAACGGTCGTCCTGAGAAAGCTGACCTCTCCGCCCCGCCAGTACGCGCTCTCGCTGGACATATTGGCCACGGCCTCCGGCCGCGCGCTCGCCTTCCTGATCGACTTCGCACTCTTTGCCGCGTTCGCATTCGGGTGGGCGCTCCTGCTTACGCCGGACAGCCCGCTGACCAGCATGATGCTCGTCCTCTTCTTCCCGGCGTTCGCATTTCTCTTCTTCCTGCTCCCGGAAAAACTCTCGGGTACGTCCCCGGGCAAATGGCTTTTGGGGTACGCCGTCTGCATGGAGGACGGCTCAGCCATAGACCTCTCTTCATGCACGATAAGAACCGCATGGCGCTTGTTCGACACGAATCCCTTCGGCTTCCTCACATGCATGTTCTCGTTGCGCCGTCAGAGGCCCGGCGACTGCGCGGCAGGCACGGTCGTCATAAGCGCGCCGCGTGAGTGGCGCGGGCTCGCCGGCCTGGGAGCGATCATCATCGCCTGTGCAGCCGTGCTTTACGCGGGCATGGGAAACCGCGACAGCTTCCTGCACGATGGATTCCAGGTCAATTTCTTGCCCACGATCGACGCCAGCGGCAGGAGCACGAAGCTCTCCGACATGCCGGCCAACCTCATAACCATGAACTTCCGCTTCGCAGGCGGAAACCCGGAATCGATCCGACGCCCCGCCATATTCCAGCCCGGCGAGACGCTCTACATCGTCTTCGAAGTAAGCGGATACAGGAGGGAGGATTCAAAGGCCTGGCTTCAGGAGGATCTTAGCGTCAACTATCCAGACGATTCTTTGGGCCTAAAGCTCGAAAACATAAACGACTTCAATCAGGAGCTCCTCAAGGAGGGGCCTATACGCTTTGAAAACAACATAGCCATCCCTGAGGGTGCCCAGCCCGGCCGCTATACGGTGACCGTGACCATAAGGGACCGCCTGGCCAGACAGGAGCTGAAGGAACAGCGCTTCTTCTACGTGACCCCACCCGAAACCGGTGACGGCGCACCCCAGATAAAGCCCCCGGATGAGGCAAAGGACGAGGGCCCGATGCCGCCGCCGGCTGTATATGGAACGGGCGCCCCGCCTAACACCTTGAATCCTCAAGAAAAAATTCCCAGCGGTGAAAGCGTGCCCCCGTCTCCAAATGTGGCAGACGAGCCCCTGTAGTATTTTTACCCCGCCTAGCAACTCTTAACCCTCCCCCGGCCGATAATATAGTTGAGGGCAAAAGCCCTTGCCCGCCTGTTTGCGGGGATAAGGGGGAAAGAGCTATGGAAGCGATAAAGAACAAAAACCTGGTGGAGCGCTTCAGCAGCTATATAAACCACGTCAGGGAGAACGACAGGAAGAGCTCCGCCTTCACGCAGAAGCTGGCGGAGAGGACCGAGACAAGGGCTCTTGAACCCAGGCAGAAGGCGAAGGACCGCTCATCCGTTGGGCATCATCCGAACCGCGCCGGGAGGCGCTCACAACCCCCGACAAACCTCGGCCAGACGAGAAAAATCACGTCGGTGCAGGCACGCAGGCTTGCCCGCTACGCCCCCGTAATCGAGTTCTGCGCAAAGAAATACAACGTTCCGGTTGAGCTCATATGCGGCGTCATACTCCAGGAATCCGGCGGAAATCCTCGTGCGGTATCACATTGCGGGGCACGCGGCCTCATGCAGCTCATGCCGGGAACGGCCAAGCGCTTCGGCGTTAAAAACTCATTCGATCCGGTGCAGAACATAGACGGAGGCACCAGGTATCTGCGTTTCCTGCTCGACAAATTCGAAGGCAAGATGGACCTGGCGCTGGCCGGCTACAACGCAGGGGAAGGAAACGTCGTGAAATACGGAAACAGGATCCCCCCCTTCGCGGAGACGCGCGGCTATGTCCCGGCGGTTCTTGGATACACCCAGACGCTGGTCAACTTCTTCGCCCTGAAGGGGCCGGCCCTCCCGGCAAACGCCCGCAGAGTATAACTTTTTACATTACATGTAAGCTTCAAATACCTATTCATAAAGAATAAATCTGTTGGGAGGCTATGCCTCCGCGAACCCCCAATTATCCTTGACGCTTACGTTAGAGTTAAGGTATAAATGGGTCATGAATGACAATCGAAAAACTTATTATATAGGCGATATCGCGAGGGAGCTGGGCCTATCCCAGAGGGCGGTGCGATATTATGAAGAGCTAGGCTTCATCAAGCCGACCAGGACCGACGGAGGCTTCAGGACTTTCGAGGCACATGACGCCGACATACTGCGCGCGGTATTGCAGTTCAAGGAACTCGGCATGTCCCTCGACGATATCCGGTCCATCTTCCTCCCGGGCAAGGAAAAACTCAATCCCGAGGGGATGTTTCACCTTCGCAACACCCTGCTCGAACGCCGACGCGAGATAGAGGCAAGGATATGCAGTTGCGAAGAGGGCCTCAGGCACATAGACCGTGCCCTGAAGATCGTCTCCAGATGCTCCACGTGCGGAGAGCCCTGCGACACGGGAAAATGCGCAGAGTGCCTGAAGCGGCAGCAGGGAGATAAGCCGCCGATCATCACCCCCCTGCTCTCACGGGGACAGGAGGAGGAAAGGTAAACTATGTGGAACTATTCGGAGAAGGTCGTTGATCACTTCCTGCACCCGCGCAACGTGGGGGAGATTCCCGATCCCGACGGCATTGGCGAGGTCGGCTCGCTCGCATGCGGGGACATGCTGCGCCTTACCTTCAAACTGGGGCCCGACGGCAAAATTGCGGACGCCAGATTCAAGACCTTCGGCTGCGCGTCGGCTATAGCCTCGAGTTCGGCCCTGACAGAGATCATCAAGGGGATGACCCTGGAAGAAGCGGCGGCGGTCACAAACCGCGACATCGCAAAATACCTGGGCGGGCTTCCCGAGGAGAAGATGCATTGCTCGGTGATGGGCAGGGAGGCGCTCGAAGCAGCGATCGCCTGGTCGCGCGGGGAGCGCACGGAACCGTACCGCCTCGAAGGGGAGGTCGTATGCAAGTGCTACGGCGTCACACAAAAGGAGATCGAGCGCGTCTGCGCGGAAAACAACCTCACCACCCTCGAGGAGGTAACCCACTACACGAAGGCCGGCGGAGGTTGCGGCCTTTGCCACGACAGGATCCGGGAGATAATATCCGGTAGCGCGCAAAAGGAGCAAAAGCCCGCCGGCGGCGATGAGCTGACCAACGTGCAGAGGATACACATGATCGAGGATCTGCTGGAAAAGCGAATCCGACCCGCCCTTCGCCAGGACGGCGGCGACATCGAGCTCGTCGAAGTCGACCGTAACGTGGTGACGGTGAAGCTCAAGGGCGCCTGCGCTACGTGCCCCTCCTCGTCCATCACGATGCGCCAGTTCATAGAGAAGGAGCTTACAAAATCCGTAGCCGGTGATATTCGCGTGGAGGAGGCCAGACACTGATGAAGACGGTCTATGTGGACAACAACGCGACGACCGCGGTCGACCCGGCGGTGGTCGAGGCCATGCTCCCATTCCTCAAAGATCTGTGGGGCAATCCATCTTCGATGCACACCTTCGGCGGTCAGGTCGCCTCACACGTCGAACTCGCCCGGGAAAGGGTGGCCTCCCTGCTCGGCGCCGGGACAAAGGAGGAGATAATCTTTACGAGCTGCGGCACCGAAAGCGACAACGCCGCCATACGTTCCGCTCTGGCAGCCAACCCCGCCCGGCGCAAGATCGTGACTACAGCCGTAGAGCACCCGGCCGTCTTGAACCTCGCAAAGGAGCTCTCGAACCACGGCGTGGAAGTGCAGCTCACAGGCGTCGACGGCAAAGGCCGTCTGGACATGGATGCATTCAGGAAGGCCCTGGATCAAAATACCGCAGTCGCCTCCGTCATGTGGGCGAACAACGAGACCGGCGTCATATTCCCGATCGAGGAGATCGCCAGCATCTGCGAGAAAGCAAACGTACCCCTTCATGTCGACGCGGTCCAGGCCGCAGGAAAGATTCCCATCGACCTGCAAAGCATTCCTATAACCTACTTAGCCATCTCAGGACATAAGCTCGGCGCCCCCAAGGGGGTCGGAGCCCTTTACGTCAGGCGCGGCGCGGGATTCACCCCACTCATAATGGGCGGCCACCAGGAGGCCGGCCGCCGCGGCGGCACCGAAAACGTCGCATCGATCGTTGGATTGGGCCTCGCCTGCGAGCTGGCGGCTGGCCGCATCGAATCCGAACGGACCGATGTCGCAGCGCTCAGAGACAGGCTCGAGAGCAGGATACTGGATACGATCCCGCGCTCGTTTGTAAACGGCGACCCCGACAACAGGCTGCCGAACACCACCAACATCAGCTTCGAATCTGTCGAGGGCGAAGCGATACTCCTGATGCTGAACGAGTTCGGCATCTGCGCATCCTCTGGTTCCGCATGCACATCGGGTTCGCTAGACCCCTCGCACGTTATGATGGCCATGGGCGTTCCGTTCACCAGGGCGCACGGCTCGATAAGATTCTCGCTTTCGCGTTCCAACACCGCCGAGGAGATCGATTACATCCTCGACAAGCTACCGCCGATAATAAACAGGCTCAGGGAATTATCCCCGGTGCGCTGATCGGATGCCCCGCTTTTCCCTTGACTAACCTCATGTATTTCCGCTAGATTCCGCCGACCCTGCGGGGCCGATAAATATTCTTTATGTAAATCAACTACTTGTGAGTCAGCCATGGAACGCCAGAAGACTACATTGATAAGCACGGAACAGGCCGAGCGAAACTGGGTCGTTTTCAACGCCGAGGATCGTGTGGTAGGACGCGCCGCGTGTGAAATCGCAACACTTCTCCGCGGCAAGGACAAGACCACCTTTACCCCGCATGTGGACAACGGCAGCTTCGTCGTCGTGATAAACGCTGCGAAGGTCCGTTTCACAGGAAACAAGTGGCATGACAAGAAATACTATCACCACAGCGGTTATCCCGGCGGCATGAAGGAGATCACGGCGGAGAAACAGCTCGAAAAACACCCCGATCAGATCCTTCGCGACGCGGTCTGGGGGATGCTGCCGAAGAACCGCCTGTCCAAGCACCTGATGAGGAAACTCAAGATCTATCCCGGCGCAGAGCACCCGCACGAGGCCCAGATGCCAAAAGCCACGAGAACAGGGAACTAAACCATGACACAGACCGCAACTGCAGCAACCAAGGACAAGAAACGCTCGGAGTTCTGGGCGACCGGCAAGCGCAAGACATCCATTGCACGCATAAGACTCTTCCCCGGAAAGGGCGACGTCCTTGTGAACGAGAAGAAGGCCGAGGAATACTTCCCCCGCCCCACGCTCCAGATGGCGGTGAACAGGCCTTTCGTCGTAACCGGCACATCCGGCAAGTTCGACATAATCGCAAACGTCACCGGCGGAGGCGTCGCGGGTCAGGCGGGAGCGGTTCGCCACGGGATCTCCCGCGCGTTGATAACGATGAACCCGGATCTTCGCAAGCCCCTCAAGACGGACGGATTGCTCACGCGTGACGCCCGTGAAAAGGAGCGCCGCAAGGTCGGCCGTCGCAAGGCGAGGAGGCGTCCGCAGTACTCGAAGCGCTGACGCAGGGAAAATCGATTCTGCAGATTTGCGGGGAGGCGAAAAGGCCTCCCCGTTTTTTTGTGCTTGAAACTTATCCACAACCGAGAGTGATATTCTCGATCGTGCAATTTAAAAAACATCGGTCGTTCCTTGACAGCCGCCCTCTCGTGTTCCTATACTGAAAACTGATCAGAAGACACACATGCCACCAAAGACAAAATTCATATTCATCACCGGCGGCGTCGTCTCGGGCCTGGGCAAGGGCATCGCGTCGTCCGCGATCGGCGCGCTTCTCGAAAGCCGGGGCCTCACCATCACCCTTCAGAAATTCGATCCTTACATCAACGTGGACCCCGGGACGATGAGCCCGTTCCAGCACGGCGAGGTCTTCGTCACCGACGACGGCGCGGAGACGGACCTGGACCTGGGGCACTACGAGAGATTCACGCACGCCAGGATGTGCCATCTCAACAACTTCACCACAGGCAAGATCTACGACACCGTCATACAGAAGGAGCGCCGCGGCGATTATCTGGGGCGCACGATACAGGTGATCCCTCACATCACCGACGAGATAAAGGCCTCCATAATGAAGGTGGCCTCCGGGGTCGATCTTGTGCTCGTCGAGATAGGCGGCACGGTCGGCGACATAGAGAGCCTTCCGTTCCTGGAAGCGATCCGCCAGTTCAAGGTCGACGTCGGCCGTGAAAACGTACTCTACCTGCACCTGACTCTCGTCCCGTACATAACCGGGTCCGGCGAGCTGAAGACCAAGCCCACCCAGCACAGCGTCCAGAAGCTGCGCGAGATAGGCATACAGCCCGACATCCTGCTCTGCCGTTCGCACCAGGGCCTGTCGAAGGAGATCAAGTCCAAGATCTCCCTGTTCTGCAACCTGCCGGTGGACTGCGTGATGACAGCGATAGACGTCGAGCACATATACGACGTCCCGCTCCGCTATCACAACGAAGGACTCGACGACAAGATAGTCGAGCTACTCAACATATGGACAAAAGCTCCCGATCTCTCAGAGTGGCAGAACCTCGCCGACGGGATACGAACCCCTGAGAACGAGGTCACCATAGGCATAGTCGGAAAGTACGTTCACCTGACCGACTCCTACAAGAGCCTGAACGAGGCCCTGCGCCACGGCGGTTACGCCAACCGCACCAAGGTCTCGCTCAAATTCATCGACGCGGAAAAACTCGAGGGCGAAAACTCGGTGGGCGAGCTTGGCGGTGTCGACGGTATACTGGTCCCGGGCGGCTTCGGAGAGCGTGGAGTCGAGGGCAAAATCAACGCGGTGCGCTTCGCTCGTGAAAAAAAGATCCCCTATTACGGCATCTGTCTGGGGATGCAGCTTGCGGTCGTCGAGTTCGCGAGAAACGTATGCGGATTGACTGGCGCAAACAGCCTTGAGTTCGACCCGAACACGTCGGACCCCGTGATCAGCCTCATGGAGGAGCAGAAGGCGATCCACAACAAGGGTGCCACGATGCGGCTCGGCGCCTACGCTTGCACTCTGGAGAAGACTTCCCGCTCCTTCGCGGCATACGGCGAGCGCGAAATCAGCGAGAGACATCGCCATCGTTACGAATTCAACAACCAATATACGGACCTGGTCTCACGAAACGGGATGAAGATCGTAGGCACATCACCCAAAACCGGGCTCGTCGAGATCGTCGAGATAGACAACCATCCCTGGTTCGTGGGCTGCCAGTTCCATCCCGAATTCAAATCCAGGCCCATGACCCCTCACCCGCTCTTCGTACAGTTCATCGAGGCCGCGGTCGCCCAGTCCAAGCGCAAGAACTGGGAGATGCAAAAGGGTCAAACCTCTCAGCATGCCGCCGTGCAATCCAGAGCCCCTGAAAAAGCGGCGACGAACGAATAGCCTTACCCGAGCCCCTTTGATAGTCTCAAAAATCAAGAGCTTTATGCTCCTTCGCTTTCCGCCTTGGATTGACTTTTTGGCGCTTCCGCCTTATCATCATTCAGTGATATCGACGACAGACGCTTACCGCAGGCGCACCCGGGGTTGAATCGGCCATGGCCCTTGAACTCAAGCAGAGCATCAGATTATCCCAACAGCTGGTGGTGACCCCGCAGTTGCAGCAGGCCATAAAGCTGCTGCAGCTCTCCCGCCTCGAGCTTTCTAATCTCATACAAAAGGAATTGCTTGAGAACCCGGTGCTGGAGGATGCCGAATCTCAGGGTGAAGAGGAGGCGGAGTCCAAAGAGTCCAACGCGGAGAAGCACGAGCAGGCGAAAGAGGAGGACCGCGGCCACGACCACACAACTGACGAAGTGGGAACGCCAGACGGCCAGCTTCAGGAACCGTCGAACTTCGACTGGGAGAGCTACATAGGAGCATACAACGCCCCGGAATACCCAACCGAACGCGACGCCGGCGGAGAAGATCTTCCGACCTACGAGAACATGGCGTCCCACACCGAATCGCTTCACGACCATCTCCTGTGGCAGCTGCACCTGTCCAACATGCCCCCCCGCGACTTGGAGATCGGGACGGAGATAATCGGCAATATAAACGACGACGGCTATCTGAAGGCGACCATCGACGAGATCTCCTCCAAGACCGGCGCCTCTGCGGAAGAAGCTGAAAAGGTTCTCCGGCGCGTGCAGGAATTCGATCCCCTCGGGGTTGCGGCTCGCGACATAACCGAATGTCTCATGATCCAGGCCGGGTTTCTCGGCGAGGACTCCGGGCCTGTATCCATCCTTATTCGGGACTGTCTTCCGGAGCTCGAAAGCAGGAACTACGCCCAGATAGCGAAAAAACTCAGCCTCCCCCTGGAGAGGGTTCGCGAACTCGTACAGCTCGTCTCCGGCCTTGAACCGAAACCGGGCCGGCCCTTCAGCCAGGAGCAGCCGCAGTACATAACCCCGGACGTTTATGTCCAAAAGGTCGGCGACGAGTACCTTGTATCCGTGAATGACGACGGTCTTCCCCGCCTTCGGATAAGCGACTTCTACCGCCGCTCCCTGATGAAGGGTTCGGCTGTCGCGAACCAGACGAAGGAGTACATACAGGACAGGCTTCGTTCAGCGGTGTGGCTTATCAAGAGCATTCATCAGCGCCAGCGCACGCTGTTCAGGGTGACCACCAGCATCGTCAAGTTCCAACGGGATTTTTTTGACAAGGGCATGAACCACCTTAAGCCCCTCGTTCTCAAGGAAGTGGCCGAGGACATCGAAATGCACGAGTCTACTATCAGCCGCGTCACCGCAAACAAATACATGCACAGCCCGCGCGGCATCTTCGAACTCAAGTTTTTCTTCAACAGCGGCATCAACTGCATAGAGGGAAAGGGAGTGGCGTCGGAGGTGGTCAAGCTCATGGTCAAGAAACTGATCGCCGAGGAGGATTCCAAAAAGCCCTACTCCGACCAGGAGATCGCCGAACTGCTGAAGAAGAAAAACATCGACATCGCCCGCAGGACCGTAGCCAAATATCGTGAGACTCTGGGCATTCTGCCCTCCTCTCGCCGCCGGAGAACGCAGGACTGACGCTCAATAAAAGGAGGCCTATACGCCATGACAAACCTTCTGGAAACGACGTTCACGTTCCGCAACATGGATTCGACCGATGCACTGAGGGAGCATGTGCTCGACAAGCTCACGAAACTCGACAAGTATCTCTTCAAGCCGGGCACCGCGCACGTAATATTCAACATGGACGGGCCGTCGCACGTCGCCGAAATCACGGTACATATAAAGGGTAAGAGCATAATCGGTGTCGGCACCAGCAGCGATATGTACACCTCCGTTGACGAAGCCGTCGATCGGCTGAAGAAGCAGATGAGCCGTGAAAAGGAGCGCGTCAAGGGCCATAAAGGGGAGTAGAGGCTGATTAACGCCCTTTTTGAGCAATCGCCGGGCCGGGGAAACAGACCTTCCACCGGCCCCGATTTTATAGATTGCATCCCCGCCCTCCTCTTTTCCCCCTTGCTTTTTAAAAGGGCGTGGGCTAGGTTCCGCCGACCCAACTCATTGATATGTCAGGATAAACTATGCATCTGAACGAAGTGCTCCAGCCGGACATGGTCTGGCCGGAGCTCACTGCGACAACGAAACCGGAGGTCCTGAAGGAGCTCGCCAGGCGCCTTTCGTCGAGCCTCAACTCCCTCGACGAACAGCGCGTAGCCGAAATACTCGCAGAGCGCGAACGGCTCGGCAGCACCGGCATCCAGGACGGAATCGCGATACCGCACGGAAAGGTCCCGGGCCTCGACCGCATCGTAATAGCCTGCGGTCGGAGCTCGCGCGGCATCGAATTCGACGCGCACGACACGAAGCCGACCCACCTCTTCTTCGTCCTGCTGGCGCCCGAATTCGCGGCCGGCCAGCACCTCAAGGCTCTGGCGCGCCTCTCGCGCATCCTCAAGGACGCGCGATTCAGGGATAAACTCATGGGCGCCGGCGACGCATCCGAGATGTATCGCGCGATTCTCGATGAGGACGACAAGATCTGATGCTCTCCATCCCGGTAATAAAGATACTCAAGGACTCGAAGCACCGCCTCCACCTTGAGCTGCTTTCCGGCAAGGACGGGCTGGGCAAGAAGATCACGATCCCCAGAATACAGAAGCCGGGGCTCGCCCTTACGGGCGACGTCTCCAACCTGCACCCGGGACGCATACAGATCTTCGGCCGCGCCGAGATGAAGTTTCTGGATTCCCTCCCGGCAGCCAAGCGCCGACAGGTGATATCGTCGATGTGCAAGGTCGACATCGCCTGCATAATCGTCACGCGCAACGCGAATATTCACAAGCCCCTCATAGAGGCGTGCAGGTCTCAGGAAATACCGCTCCTTCGCACGAAACTGCTCACCTCGACGTTTGTGAACCGCGCGTCGCGCTTTCTTGAAGAAAACCTGGCCGCTTCGACCTGCATCCACGGAGTTCTTCTCGACGTCTTCGGGGTCGGCATCCTGATGATAGGAAAATCGGGCATAGGCAAGAGCGAATGCGCGCTGGACCTCGTCCTCCGCGGCCACCGCCTGGTTGCCGACGACATAGTGAACATACGGAAGCAGCCGCCCTCCACCCTGTACGGGGGGGGCTCGGAGATCATCAAGCATCACATGGAAATCCGCGGCCTGGGCATAATCAACATCAGAGACCTGTTCGGTATATCCGCGGTTCGCGACCGCAAGCTGATCGAGATCGTCGTGGAACTCGCCGAGTGGGATCCACAGATCGAGTACGACAGGCTGGGCATAGACGAACAGCGCCACACGATACTGGATGTTTCTCTTCCGCTGATCCAGATACCCGTCAGGCCGGGACGAAACCTCTCCGCAATCATCGAGGTAGCGGCGCGAAATCACCTTCTCAAACAGGGCGGCCATCATTCGGCCCGCGAGTTCCAGGAGAAGCTCACGGCGGAAATCATAGCCAGCGAACACCGCGTGGAATCGCTCGACGCGCTCGAGTGAACGGGGGACGGTAAATGATAGGGGTCGTCGCCGTATCTCACGGCAACATAGGCATAGAGATGATCGCCGCCACCAGGCGCATTTTCCCGGACGCGACGCATATGTGCGGGGTATCTGTGGAATCGAACGACCCGCCTGAATCCATACGCGCACAGATAGCGACGGCGGTAAAGCAAGTCGACCGCGACGAGGGCGTCCTCATTCTGACGGACATGTTCGGCGGCACACCTTCGAACATATGCCTCTCCTTCCTTTCTCCGTCGCGCATAGAGGTGGTTTCAGGCTTCAACCTTCCGATGCTCATAAAGCTCGCGGGCTTGAAGCGGGGTTCAGACTTCGAAGACACGGTGAAGTTCATACAGCAGTACGGACAGCGGAACATCGTCATAGCGAGCAAAGTGCTGGCGGGCAACATCGCCAGATAGGGAGAGCGAGAGATCATGGAAACGACCAGAAGCTACACGATAAGAAACATGCTCGGACTTCATGCTAGAGCGGCGGCTGCCTTCGTGAAGGTTGCCAACCGCTACCAGTCGGAGATCGAGGTCAGCAAGGACGGGGTCTCAGTAAACGGGAAGAGCATAATGGGAGTTCTGATGCTCGCCGCGTCGAAGGGCTCCCAAATCGACGTGCTGGTCAGGGGCGACGACGCCGAGGATGCGCTCGATGCCCTTGGAAAACTCATAGAGGACAAGTTCGGGGAGGAGTGAAGGCAAGCACCAAGCGGTCCGCTCCGGCACACGCGGTAAAACCTATGAAGACTCGCCGTTTTCATTCCAGCGCAACATCCCCGGGAATCGCGATCGGGCGCGCCCACAGGCTCCATAACAGGGGTGCGCCTTTCGCCAGGGTCTGGATCCGCGACGCAGAGGTCGCTGAGGAGACGGCCCGTTTCAAGGCCGCGATAGCGAAGTCCAGGGACCAGCTCTCGCACATTCAGGCTAAGATGTGCCGCTATCAGGGGCACGACCAGATCAAGATAATCGAGTCGCACCGCATGTTTCTTCAGGACGACATGCTGGTCGCGACTACCATAAAGAACATAGAGCAGTATAGGATCAACGCCGAGTGGGCACTCGACAAGACGCTGGCCCAGCTCAGGCTTTCCTTTCTGAACGTGAACGAGGAC
>DAONII010000004.1:0-3809 GCA_035405085.1 bacterium
AAAACCCGGTTTGTCGGTTTTTAGACGAGCGCAGGGCTCGTTGCAACGGAAAAGGAACCGCCCGGTCCTTGACGGAGGCGGGGGGCGATGGTAAGCGCCTCCAGAAATTTCGGGAACCCCCAGCGGAGGAGATCATGGAAAAGAAGAGATGGCTCGTGGTTTTCGGCGCCCTGCTCATTCAGGTGAGCCTTGGCGCCATCTATATATACAGCGTCTTCAAGCCGGCCCTTATGGAGCGCTTTCCCGGCTGGAGCCACACCGACTTGGCCTTACCGTCGCAGCTGGTGCTCGCCTTCTTCGCCGTTTCGATGATATTCGCCGGAAGGATACAGGACAAGGTGGGCCCAAGGCTCATCGCGACCATCGGCGGTCTGCTTTTGGGGCTGGGCCTCATCGTCGCGAAGTATGCCACGGGCCTCGGGATGTTCATCGCGGGCTTCAGCGTACTGGGCGGAATAGGCATAGGCGCCGCCTACGTCTGCCCGATAGCCACCTGCGTGAAGTGGTTTCCCGACAAGCGCGGCCTCATCACCGGGCTCGCGGTGGCGGGCTTCGGAGCCGGCGGCCTGGTCTTCACCCCCATAGCGAAATCGCTCATAGAGGCGCAGGGGATAATGCAGACCTTCATGTGGCTCGGAATCATCTTTCTCGTCGCGGTGGTCGTAGGCGCGCAGTTCATGCGCAACCCGCCGGTCGGCTGGAGGCCAGAGGGCTGGTCGCCTCCCGCGCCAGCATCCGGCACCTCACCCGCGAAGGAGGACTACACCTGGCAGGAGATGCTAAAGACCCTGCAGTTCTGGCTTTTGTGGCTCACCTACTTCGCCGGGTGCACCGCGGGCCTCATGGTCATCATGAACACGACTAACGTCTGGCAGTCATTCTCGCTGCTGTCGGCTTTCACCGGCGAAGCTGCCGTCTCCGGCGATTTCTACGCCGATGTCATAACGAAGGGGGCCTCCGCGGTCATAGTCGTATCAATACTCAACGCCGCCGGCCGGATCTTCTGGGGCCGGGTATCCGACAGCCTGGGCAGGAAGGCCACGCTCCTCATCATGTTCCTCGCGTCGGGAATAACTATGCTCGCGCTCAACTGGATGTCGAGCTACGCGCTCTACCTGACTGGAATAGGGATAGTCGGGATGTGCTTCGGGGGCTTCCTCGCGCTCTTTCCGGCGGTGACCGCCGACACGTTCGGGACCAAAAACGTCGGGGCGAACTACGGCTGGATGTTCACCGCCTACGGCGCCGGCGGGCTCTTCGGACCGTGGCTCGCGCCCAAGCTCATGGAGGTGGTCCGGGGAGTCCCCTATGAAGTCGTTGAAAATACAGGGGAAATCTCGACGAAACTCTTCGAGGCCGGCAACTATATGAACGCGTTCCTCATAGCGGGCGTCATGTGCGTGCTCTCGGCGTTCGTGATCATGGCGGTCAAGCCGCCGCACCACCACGCATAATTGAAATCCGATTGCCCGCTGCAAAATGGCTCCCCACGCGCACCAGCGGTTGGGGGCCATTTTTTATCCGCCGGACCGGGGAAAATTCGCGCAACAAATTTCGGGCTGAGCCGATAACAGAAGTGAGCAGGGGGCCAAGTTGATGCGAAAAATCCTAACAATATCGCTGTTTTGTGTTGTTCTCGCCTCAGCGACATCGGCCCTGGCCCAGACGAAGCTCGACCCGTATCTCCAGATGCAGGACGCGGAAGAGGCCTTGCTACCCAAGGCACTCTCCCTATCGCTTCCCGAAAACGCAGTCGACCCCGCAAAAGAGCTCGTGGAGGTCTTCATAAAGTGCACGGATTCGGCCGCTGTCCGGGAGGCGGTTGAGGCCGAGGGCGGAACGGTTGAAACCGTAGTCGGCTCGATAATCATAGCCCGCATACCGCCGAGCTCGGCAAAGGATATTGCCGCGAGCGAAGCGGTCAAGTTCGTGGAGGCGGCAAAGCCCATACAGCTGAAAAACGACATCGCCCGCGGCGAGATAAACGGCGACGAGGTGCTCTCCGGGCAGAGCCTGCCGACACCGCTGACCGGCAAGGGAGTCATAGTCGGAATCATAGATACCGGGATCGACTACAGCCATCCGGATTTTCAGGACGAGAACGGATCGAGCCGGGTGCTAGCGATATGGGACCAGAACCGCAACAACGGCCGCGGCCCCGACGAGATAACGAACACGTTTGGGATGGAATGCTTGAGCGATTCGATCGAGGACGGCAGCTGCCCGCTCGGCGACGCCGACGGCCACGGCACGCACGTCTCCGGCACCGCAGCCGGGCGCAACTCAAGCTACGGCGGCATGGCCCCGGACGCTAAGATCGTGGCCGTCACCTACGACTCCAGTCTGGACATCTCGACGGGATACGCCGAGCCCATCTCCTCGACAAAGATCTGCCAGGCCGCATACTACATATTCGCGAAGGCCGATGCGTTGGGCATGCCCGCGGTCGTAAACATGAGCCTCGGGACGCACATCGGGCCGCACGACGGCACCTCGCTCTTCGAGGATTGCCTGGCGGAGCTGGTAAAAGGCTCGGCCGGCAGGGCCATAGTCGCCGCGGCTGGAAACGAGTATTCGGCTGATTCGACATACACCGGAATACACGCCGGCTTCTCGCCGCAGGGCACGCAGGCCGCAAACTTCGTGATACGCCAGGCGAGCCGCGACCGCATATACTACGTCGATATCTGGGGCGCAGCTGGATCCGATCTCTCATTCGCGCTGGCCTTCCGGCACGGCGCCCCGCCCAGGTCCCCCTCCGAGCAGACGGTCTTCGTGGCGCCAGGCGAGAAGAAGAGCGGAGCGTTTTTGGGCGGCAGCATAGGCTGGTCCATAAACGCGACCGAGACCGCAAGCGTCTTGAACGGCAAGCCGCACGTGGGGATCCGCATAACGCTCGGCCAGGACGTTTCGAATCCGAAGGACTACAGCTTCGACCTGGTGGTGAAGGGCACGGGCTCTTTCGACGCGTGGCTCTTCCCGGACAAGCCGGCCAGGACAATCCAGTTCACGTCGGCCGAGGGCGAAAAGGGCGCGGAATGGACCTTCGTATCCGGCGACAGGCAGAAGAGCGTGGCGATGCCCGCGACATCCCCGGACATCATAGCGGTGGGCGGATACACGACCCGAAACCGCTGGAGCTCGCCGACGAACGCGAACTGCTGCCAGGTTCCCTACGCCCTTGGCGCGATACTCGACTTCTCCAGCTCCGGACCTTCGGCCGATCCGTCGTTCACGGGGCCGAAGCCGGACATAGTGGCGCCCGGCGGAATGATCGCCTCTACGCTTTCTACGACGGCGCGGCCGAACTCATCGCTCATGATGGACACGCTCTCGCATTCCCTTCAGGCCGGCACCTCCATGGCCACGCCATTCGTGAGCGGCACGATCGCGCTGATGTTCTCGGCCGATCCGAACTACACCCACAACGACGTGAGGCGCTACATAACGGAGAGCGCGTATCAGGACGGGAACACCGGCAACGAACTGCCCAACAACCGCTGGGGCTTCGGCAAGCTCGACACGCTGGCGGCCATAGAGGCGGCGATAGAGGGCGGAGCCTCGGGCTCATTCGCGGGCAACAGCGCGATAAACGCGCCGGCGGAGAAGTCGGAAGGCGGAAAGAGCTGCACGCTTGTCGCCGGCGCAAACGAAGTCGATCCGAGCGCGCTGACGATGCTCGCGGCGATGATTCCGATAGTCTTAATCCGAAGGAAGGCGAAGCCGCAAAGGCGCAGGGCGTAAGCGATAAGAACTTTGACATGCCAAGGCCCGGTTCAGCTGCAGCAACTCCCCCTGCTCAGCTTGGA
>DAONII010000004.1:3909-11138 GCA_035405085.1 bacterium
CTTTGACATGCCAAGGCCCGGTTCAGCTGCAGCAACTCCCCCTGCTCAGCTTGGAGCCGGGCCATTTTTTAACTTCGATGCCGTGATCGGTGACCGGAGATCGTCGATCGCTCGTCTTTCACCAATCACCGATCACCGATCACGGGCAACCGATCACGGTCACAAGCGGCCTTGCCCTAGATATCGTAGTAGAGGCTGAACTCGTACGGCACCGGCCGAACGCGCATCGGGTTCACCTCGCCGTTCATCTTCCACTCTATCCATTTGTCCACCGCATCCTGCGTGAATACGTCGCCGCGCAGCAGAAACGCGTGATCCTCGCGCAGGGCTTCGAGCGCGGCATCGAGTGAAGCGGGCGCCTGCCGCACGTCCTTCATCTCCTCAGGCGAGAGCTTGTAGATGTTCTTGTCGAGCGCCGGACCCGGATCGATGCGGTTTTGCACCCCGTCGAGGCCGGCCATCAGCATCGCCGCGAAGGCCATGTAACCGTTGCACGACGGATCCGGTATCCGGTACTCCACCCGCTTTGATTTCGGCGAGGCCGAGTACATGGGTATTCGCACCGCGGCGGAGCGGTTCCGGCTCGAATAGGCGAGGTTTATCGGGGCCTCGAAGCCAGGGACTAGCCTCCGATAAGAGTTCGTCGTCGGGTTCGTGAAGGCGCAAAGGGCCTTCGCGTGCTTTAGAAGCCCGCCTATGAAGTAAAGCGCCATCTCCGAGAGGCCCCCGTAGCGGTCGCCGGCAAAGAGCGGCTTGTCGCCCTTCCATAGCGAGACGTGGATGTGCATGCCGCTGCCGTTGTCCTCGAAGATCGGCTTGGGCATGAAGGTCACCGTCTTGCCGTTCCGCCTCGCCACGTTCTTCACGATATACTTGAACCACAGGAGCTTGTCGCCCGACTCCACGAGTGGGGCGAAGCGCATGTCGATCTCGGCCTGGCCGGCGGTGGCCACCTCGTGGTGCTGGCACTCGACGTGTATTCCCACCTTCTCCATCTCCAGGACCATCTCCGTACGCAGGTCGTGCTGGCTGTCCGTCGGAGAGACAGGGAAATAGCCCTCCTTGAAGCGCGGCTTGTAGCCGAGATTTTTCCCGCCCTCATCCGCACCGCTGTTCCAGCGCCCCTCCACCGAGTCAATGCGGTAGAATCCCTGATTAGGGCTCTGGTCGAAGGAGATGTGGTCGAAGATGAAGAACTCCGCCTCGGGTCCGAAATAGGCGACGTCCGCGAGCCCGGTCGAGCGCAGATAAGCCTCGGCCTTGCGCGCTATGTGGCGCGGGTCGCGGCTGTAGGGCTCCTTCGTTATCGGGTCGACGATGTTGCAGATGAGCGAGAGCGTGGGCTCGGCCATGAACGGATCCATCACCGCGGTTGTGGGATCGGGGAGGATCAGCATATCCGAGGCGTGTATCGGCTGCCAGCCGCGCATCGACGAGCCGTCGAAGCCGAAGCCGCCGTCGAAGGCATCCTCGTCCAGCTCCTTCATCGGGACCGAGAAGTGCTGCCACACCCCGGGGAAATCTACGAACTTGAAATCCACCATCTTCGCGCGGTTCTCCTCCGCTATCTTCAGAGCCTTCGGGATCGGCATCGCCTTCCTCCTTTGACTATGGCCTTTTGGGCCCCTTGTTTGACAACGGCACGTACGTGGTCTCCTTCGGGGAGGAGAGCACGAGGTTCGTTACGGTCTGTGAAACCCCTTCCCACGACTGAATGCGCGAGAGCAGCCTCTCGAGCGCGGCGGTGTTCCGGGTGCGCACCTTGAGCAGGTGTGTGCCCTTGCCGGTCACCGCATGGCACTCGAGGACCTCGTCTTCCGATTCGACTCGGCCCAAAAACGTCCTGTAGTGCTTCGACGAGTCGACCGTCACCGCTATGAAAGCGGATACGTCATAGCCAAGGGCTCTGTAGTCCACGGCCGTGAGGTAGGCCCGCACGATGCCGGCGTCCTCGAGCTTCTTCATCCGCTCGCTTATCGCGGGCGTGGAGAGGCCGGTTGCGCTGGCCAGCTCGCCGCGCTTCGTTCGCGCCCTCCGCTGCAGGATTTCGAGAATCGCCTCGTCCGTCTCGTCGATCATGGCGGGCGCTATTAAATTATTTAGGTATCTATGTCAAATGGATTTAATTAATTAAGTTTGGAGGGATAAAACCTGAAAAAACGGGGCCAGCCCTGGCTAAAGCGCGGTGTCGCCGGTCTCGCCAGTCCTTATGCGTACCGCGTCGTCAACCGGGGAGACGAATATCTTGCCGTCCCCTATCCTGCCGGTCTGCGCCTTCTTCATGATGACCGACACGACCTCGGCCACGCGCGATTCCGGTATCACCACCTCGAGCTTAATCTTCGGCAGAAAGTCCACGACGTACTCGGCCCCGCGATAGATCTCGGTGTGCCCCTTCTGACGGCCGATCCCGCGGACTTCCGTGACGGTGATGCCGGTGACGCCTATCTCCTGGATCGCCTCGCGCACGTCATCGAGCTTGAACGGCTTGATTATCGCCTCGATCTTCTTCATAGCAGAGCCGACCTAACACGGCACTCTATGGCTGTCCACGGCGATTTTTGTAATTCCGTGACACGAATTCTGGGGACACGACACTTAATTCAAGAAAATTTTTCGTGTTCAATGTTCTGAATTAAGTGTCGTGTCCCCAGAATTCAAGTGTCGTGTCCCCGGAATTACGAATTTGGCGTTGCCCTTCCCCCCTCTTCTGGCTACCATGCCCCCTCCTATGAAGGGAAAAGCCGACCAAAAGGCTTCGGATCCGGGTTTTCTGGCCGCGGAGCTCGAAAAGGAGAGGGCGCGGGCAGCTGAGCTCGAGCGCTCAAACGAGGAGCTGCGCCGCAGGGACCGTCAGAAGGACGAATTCATAGGAAACGTCTCACACGAACTGCGCACCTCGCTCGCCTCGGTCAAGAACGTAATCGCAAACGCGCTAGCAGGCGTCTCCGGCGAGCTGCCGGACAAGCTGCGCCGCTCGCTCCTAATAGCCGACGAGAACATCAAGCGCTTCTCGAACATAATAAACGACCTCCTCGACATGGCGCGCCTCGAGTCCGGCAAGATGGCAATGCACCGCTCGCCCGTCGACCCGGTGCGCGTGGTCGCAGGGGTGGTTGCCTCGTTCGAAGAGGAGGCCGCCAAGCGCGGCATCAACCTGAGCTCCAGCTGGGAAGTGCCTCCGATGTTCGTTTTCATGGACGGGGACAGGATAGCTCAGGTCGTGGGCAACCTGATCGGAAACGCGCTGAAGTTCACCCCGTGGGGGGGAAAGGTAGGCGTGCGCGGGCTGGTGGTCAGGCCCGATTGCAGCGAGATATCCGGGGACGAGCTGAGATCCATGCCGGAGGACGCCGCCTTTGCAATAGAGGTATCCGACACCGGCCCAGGCATAGAGGGGGAGCGAATCGAACGCATATTCGACCGCTTCGAGCAGTCCGAGACCCGAGCGAACGATTCGCACGACGAGGGCCTGGGTCTGGGGCTCGCCATATGCAAACAGATCGTCGCGCTGCACCATGGGAAGATCTGGGCCAAAAACCGCGAGGGCGGAGGCACCCAATTCGTCTTCACGATACCGTTCATGTCGAACGAGGAGACTTTCCTCCACGCAGTATCCGACCGCCTGAGGATCGCCGGCATACACCACTACCCGCTCTCCCTCGTTCTGGTGGATTTCGCGTGCGCCGGCTCCCCCGATACCGCTCCGAGCGAAGAGACAGTCATGCAGATAGAGACGCTTTTGCGGCAGGTGCTGAGGCGGAAGAGCGACACGCTCATGTGGCGCGGCGACGGCCGCTTCGCGGTGATCCTCCCGCAGACGACCGTGGAGGAGGCGAGGGCGGTCTCAAGGCGTATCTTCGAGGCCACGGCACAGGCCCGGTGGACCTCCGGATCGGAAGCGGTAAGGCTTATGGCGAGGTTTGCGGTGGCCGGGACGCCGGGCGATCCCGATACCGCCGAAGAGTTTATTGCGGCTGCTGAATCGAGGCTCGTAAATGCGGAGGAGCCGTCGGAGTCGAGCTGGTCGGAGGTAATTTAGGCGATGGTTCGAAAGATCCTCATCATAGACGACGACGAGCCGTTCGTGGAGACGACAAGGGAGCGCCTCGACTTCGAGGGTTACGAGGTAGTATCCGCAACCGACGGCGACGAGGGGCTGGATGCGGTCGAAAGGGAGAGGCCGGACCTCGTCGTCCTGGACATCATGATGCCGAAGCTCAACGGCTATGCGTTCCTCAAGATGCTGAAGAGCCGCCATCCCGAGGGCAAGATAGCGGTGGTCATATGCACCGCTCGGGGCGACGTTATGGACGCGGTGAAGAGCGAAGGGATATCCGGTTTCCTCGTCAAGCCGTTCGACCCCGCCGAACTCGTCTCGATGGTGAACGTCACCTTCCAGCTCCAGGAGGCCTCCCGAGAAAAACGAAAGGCCGACGCTGGCATAGCGCAGGCGACAAAGCCGAGAGCCCCGAAACCGGCGGCGGCTTCACCCCCGCCTGAGCCAAAACCCGAACCGAAACAGGGGCCGGGGCCGAAAACCCAAACCGGTAAGGCGCCTGAAGCACAACCTGAAGAAACAAAGGAAGCTCCCGCGGAAGTGCCGGCCCGCAAATCGGAACCCGAAAGCCAGGACGCCGGGGAACCCGCTGCCGGATCCCCGGCGGAAAAACAGAAGATACTCATCATCGACGACGAAAAGGACTTCGTCGAGGGGCTGAAGGACCGGCTCGCGTTCGAGGGTTACGAGGTGGTCACCGCCTACAACGGACAGGACGGCCTTGAACTCACCCGCAGGGAAAAGCCGAACCTGATACTCCTCGACGTAATGATGCCCAAGATAGACGGCTATATGGTCTGCCGCCTCCTGAAGTTCGACGAAAAATACCAGGGAATACCGATAATAATGCTCACGGCGCGCAGCCTCGACGAGGACCGCGACCTGGGCCTCTCTTCGGGCGCGGACGATTACACTACCAAACCAATCGACTTCGACGTCCTGCTCAAGAAGATCCGCTCCTTCCTGGCGGTCAAGCCTCAGGCCAAGTAGTCAAAGACCGCGAGAGCGCAGTTGACAGGGGCCCGCTAAAGCGCTATCTGCCGTCAGTTTTTGCAGGTTCGGGACCGTGAAGTCCGAAATAAACGCTGTCGCGGAACGTTTTTTGAAAATCGTTGCAGGTCATTCTGGTCGGGGCGTAGCTCAGCTTGGTTTAGAGCGCACGGTTCGGGACCGTGAGGTCCAAAATAGACGCCGCCGCCGAAATCATTTTTTGACAACATGTGCAGGTCATTCTGGTCGGGGCGTAGCTCAGCTTGGTTTAGAGCGCACGGTTCGGGACCGTGAGGTCGGAGGTTCAAATCCTCTCGCCCCGACCAGTATGACCTGCTCTTTTTTTGCCTTTTTTCGGCGACGGCAACCGATAAGGTTTCGACGCGAGTCCGGGTACCCGTGAGAGAGCGAAGCGAAACGAACGGGTGGACGCGCTAGTCCCCGAAGCGCGAAGCGCGGAGGGGGAAATCCTCTCGCCCCGACCAGGATGACCTGCTCTTTTTTTGCCTTTTTTTGGCGACGGCAACCGATAAGGTTTCGACGCGCGTCCTGGCACCCGCCTTTACTTCTTGCAGCAGTCCGGCGGGCTGTAGCGGCTCTTCTTCGCGTTTACCTCCCACAGGGTGCGGAAGGTGGTCTCTTTCCACAAACCGAGCCCCTGCTCTCTGGCGAGCTTTCCGCCCTCCTCGTAGAGGTCGCCGCGCTGGTTTCGGTATTTGAGATAGGGGTAGACCGAACCTATCACTACCTGCATTAGCTGGTCGTCATCGGCCCCCTGACCGCCGAACTTCTTGACGACCGAGCTGAATATATCGGCCATCTTCGCACAGTTGTCCTTGCTGTATATCTTTCCGGCGTCGGGGATGTTTTCGACGATACCCTTCACGGCCTCCTTGAGCTTACCGTTTCTGGATTTTTCGATCGTGGCCACGAACCTCGCGACGCGCTTGTTGTAGTCCGCCCTCAGCGCCGGGGCCGCGGCCGCCATTACGGTCGAAAGCCTCGTCCTCATATAGCGGTCGAGGCGGCTTTCATCCCTCTGCAGAAACGACGCTATCCTTCGGCCGTAGATGTCGAAGGGCTGCCATGTGCCGCAGAGAACCTTCGGGGTGTCCGCACTCGTCCAGCGCACCTGCGATTCCATCAGGTGTGCCGCGCCGGCTATCATCTGGTCCGACTCCCACGAAAGCAGATCGCTTCGCGGCACCGTGGCCATCTTGCCGGTGTATTCTATCGTAGCGGCGATTATGTTGTTTATCGCCTCGCGCTCCTTGTAGGTGATCTGCTTCGGGTTCCAGAGCCCCTTGGAAAGGGCGACGTGGATCGCGTCGACGTTGCTGACGAGCTTGCTGTTGATCCAACCGCTGATCGGCTCCAGAAAGGAAGGGGCCTTCGCGTAAGGGCTCCCCTTCCCCCGCGTCGAGTCGGCGAGGCGCTCGGAATAATAGCCGACCTCGGGTGCGTCTATCCCGCTTATGCGAACCGATACGGTTGACGGCCCGGCGTTGCACGTGGCCGGCTGCTCCTCCATGAAAGTGCATGTGTCCGCATCGTGGCACTTGCTTATCACTATCGGGTGGCCGCCGGGCAGCTTCGACAGAAGCTCTCCGCCGAAGAAGATCCGGTCCAGGCCGCGCCCGATCTGCGCGTAGGTGGACGCGCCGGAGATCTGGCCGGTGACCATCAGCTTCTTTATGAACGAGAAGGCCTCGAAGGCCGATACGGAGTTCTCCGCGCTGAAGCTTCGCTTGTGCTCCTTGGAGAGCTTATCCCCGGGCAGGTTCACGCTGCGGCTTAAAACCTCGGCGATGTCTTCCTTCGCGAGTTTCGGCGAAGGGCCGCCGGAGGCGTTTGATAGCTCCAGGAGCTTTGCGAGGTCCTTTATGTTGTGGCGGTCTACCGGACAGATGGTTTTGGACATTGTGAACTCCTGTAATAGCGCAGCCCTAACTGAAGAGGCCCGCAAAAAATTCGAATACGATATCCAGGAAGCCCTTCAGTTTCGTAACCTGAACCGGCCCTTTGTTCTCGACGAAATTTTTCTTTCTGCACTCGAAGCGCCGTCCGTCGATGAGCGTTATCGGCTTTGTGCAGAACTCGTCTATCTTCGAATCCAGGGTGGCAGCGACATCGTCCACGCTGTCTCCCTCTGCGCAAACCATGCCGTGGTAAGGAAGCT
>DAONII010000004.1:11238-20110 GCA_035405085.1 bacterium
GCGACATCGTCCACGCTGTCTCCCTCTGCGCAAACCATGCCGTGGTAAGGAAGCTTATCGGCCATGCGGCCGTTTTTCCCCGATGAGGCGGTCTCATATGCATAGCCGCTGACGGTGAAATCCTGACAGACTTTGTACCAACCCAAGCACATGCGTCCTCCATACCCTGTATCGCACTGCGGGCATAAAAGTTGCCCGAAAAAGACCCCCGCTTCCCAGCTCGGCCCGGGCCCCCGAAAGCATGGGGCTCTATCGCCCCACATCCTTGATTTAAAAAGCTTTTTAAACAACTCCCGCCCGCCGCATCGAAAGGCCAGCGCTACCTGAGCCGGTCGAAAAAGATATGAGCTCGGACGTTCAAATCCTTCTCCATCCGATAGCTCAGAGCGAAGCCCTCCATCGAACGAATACGAGAAAGCTCAGAGCAGGCCGACTGCCGATCTTCCCGGCGCATATCCTGCACACACTTAACGCTCGTTTTCTATGAAGAGTCAACGGCCAACGTCCACAGGGCGCGGTTTTGGTCGCTCGTTTCTGGACAAATGAAGATCTATCACTTAGGATTCGCGGCGGACTTCAATGAGAATTTTAACGGGGGATACGATGCCTCAGAAGAGACTCGCACACGAGATGCTCAGATGGAAGCCCGACCGCGACATACTAAAGGAAGTTAAGGAGCTCGACAGGATAAAGGCCACCGACGCGGTCGTGGGCCAGAAGCGCGCTATAGAGGCCCTCGATATTGGCCTCAAGCTCTACCACAGGGGTTACAACATCTATGTGGCCGGAGTTGCCGGGACCGGCAGGATATCCACCATACGGAGGGCCCTTGAGCAGATAAGGCCCGAGCGCGAGCGGCCGCCGGACCGCTGTTACGTCTACAACTTCACCGAGGCATCCCAGCCGGTGCTTCTAAATTTTCCGGCCGGCAAGGGGCGCGCCTTCCGCGACGACATGAAGGAGCTGGTGCGCGTGCTGCGCCTGGAGATACCGAAGGCGATAGAGGCGTCGCACATCCAGCGCGAGAAGGAGCTCATAGTCGATCGCTATCAGCGCGAGGAGAAGCGGCTCTTCGAGGAATTCGCGGAGCGGCTGAAGAAGGACGGCTACGCGCTCGTGCAGGTTCAGGAGGGGGGCTACGTTTCACCCACGGTATTCCCCATCGTAGGAAACGAGGCCGTCTCCCTCGATTACCTGGACCAGCTTGTGGCGGACGGAAAGATGGAGGCCTCCGAGCGCGACGCGAAGACAAAGCGCCACAAGGAGCTCTCGGCTGAACTCAAGCGCGTGCTTACGAAGGCCCGCGGGCTCGGCAAGGAGATGCACCAGGCGCTCGACCGCCTTCTCCAGCGCTCCGCATCGGCTGTCCTCGACGGCCTGATGGACGACATGCGCGCGCGCTACACGGACGAAAAGGTGCGCAAGTACCTGATGCGCGTCAAGTCGCATGTGCTGAAGCACATCGACGCCTTCTCCGGCAAGAAGGAGCAAAAGGATCCCGGCGAGGGCATCATAGTACTCGGCGGAAAAGCCCCCGAGGACCCGTTCTGGGTCTATGAAGTGAATCTGCTCTACGATCAGTCCGCGATAGCCCACGAGGAGGGTCTTCCGATAGTGGAGGAGCACAACCCGAGCTACTCGAACATCTTCGGCGCCGTCGAATACATAGTGGGCTCGGGAAACTTCTGGAGCACCGACTTCCGCCACATAAAGGCGGGAAACCTCATCAAGGCGGACGGCGGCTACCTCATCGTCAACGCGATGGACATTCTGCGCCGCCCGCACGTATGGGACCAGCTCAAGCGCGTTTTGCGCACAGAGAAGCTCGTGATCCAGCAGCCGGAGACCTATTTCCAGATGGCGCCCATGGCCATCAAGCCCGAGCCGATCGATCTGCACGTGAAGGTCATAATGATCGGGCCGAACTGGCTCTACTCGCTCCTGTACAACTACGAGGAGGATTTCCCTAAGACCTTCAAGGTGCTTGCCGATTTCGACACCACTATGCCGCTCACCGCGGAATCGGCCGGCCAGTTCGCCTCTGTGCTGAAGGCGGTCGGCGAGCGCGGCAAACTTCGCAAGCTCGACCACGAAGGCCTGGTCGCGATGATGGAGCACGGGGTAGAGGAGGCCGGACAGCAGGACCGGATATCTACGAGGTTCGCCTACATAACCGACATCCTTCGAGAGGCCGATTACTGGGCCGGCTCCGACGGCGCCAAGGACATAGGGAGAAGCCACGTGGAGAAGGCCGTGGAGGCGAAGCGCGAGCGGCATCGGATGACCGAGGAGCGCGTGCAGCGAATGATCGACGAGGGGGTAATCCTCATCGACAGCAGCGGCAAGCGGGTGGGGCAGGTCAATGCGCTCTCCGTCTATTCCATGGGACACGTATCGTTCGGAAAGCCCTCGCGCGTCACGGCCACCACTTCCCTGGGCAAGGCCGGAATAATAAACATAGAACGCGAGGCTAAGCTCTCGGGCCCGATACACGACAAGGGCATGATGATCCTCTCCGGCTACCTGAGGAAGAAGTACGCTCAGAAGGAGCCGCTGAACCTCACCGCCTCCATCTGCTTCGAGCAATCCTACGGCGGAATCGACGGCGACTCCGCCTCCTCGACGGAGATCTACGCGATTCTCTCCTCGCTGTCGAATTTGCCGATATCGCAGGAGTTCGCGGTCACAGGCTCGGTAAACCAGCTGGGCGACATCCAGCCGATAGGCGGCGTGAACGAGAAGATCGAGGGCTTCTACTCGGTCTGCAAGGCTCAGGGGCTCACGGGAAAGCAGGGTGTTATAATACCGGCGCAGAACGTGCGCCACCTGATGCTCAACAAGGAGGTTACCGCGGCGGTGAAGGCAGGGAAATTCCATATCTATCCGATATCGAGGATTGACGAAGGCCTTGAGCTTTTGATGGGCCGCCCTGCTGGCACCGAGGGTAAAAGCGGCAGCTACCCGCCGAATTCCATCCACGGCCTCGCCATGAAGCGCTTAAAGGCAATGAACAAGGTGATGAAGGAAGCCGGGGAATACGGCAAGAAGAAGAAAAAGAAGAAGGGGACGAAGACTGCCGGAAAACGCGCGCCCAGGCGCAAGGGCCGCCGATAAGGGGGGTATATGGATGCCATGAGCAGAGCGCTACTGACTTCGGTGCTTTCGCTTCCGACGATGTCCTTTCACGAGACGGCGATCGCCACCTTCGTTCGCTGGTACTCGCAGGGCTTGGGGCTCAAGGTAGACGAGGACGACGCGGGCAACCTCGTAGTTCGTTACTCGGGCGGCAAAAAAGGCTCGGTAACTTACACAGCGCACATGGACCACCCCGGCTTCGAGGTCGTATCCTCAAAGGGCAAGACGGCCACGGTCGCGCTGTGGGGAAAGGTAGCCCCCAAGACCTTCGCCGGCTCGAAGGTCGTCGTCTATACGTCCGAGGGTTCCTTCAAGGGACGCATAGAGAAGCGCGTCCTTGCGAAAAAACACCTTGGCAGGTTCTGCTTCGCCTTGAAAGCGTCGGCGCCGGTCGCGGCCGGCGACTTCGGCCACTACGACCTGCCCGCGATAAAGATGAAGAAGGACAGGATAGAGACGCGCGCTGCCGACAACCTCATATCGGTCACCGCCATACTGGACCTCTTCACCAGACTCGCGGCGGCGCGCTCACGAGTCAACGTCACGGGCCTCTTCACCCGCGGCGAGGAAGCGGGCTTTCTGGGGGCCTTCGCGGCGATGGAACTGGGGAGCATACCGAAAGCCGACCCGCTCATCGTTCTAGAGTGCTCATCGGCCGCCGGCGGTAATTGCGTCATAGGCGCGGGCCCGGTCATAAGGGCGGGCGATCTGCAGAGCACCTACGACCCGGCCGTCGACGTGTGGATGTCGGACGTCGCCGCGAGGATAAAGGCGGTCGGAACCGGCGAAAAAAAATCCGGCGGCAAGTTCGGATACCAGAGGGCGCTGCTGCAGGGGGGCCGGTGCGAGGCGTGCGTATATGTCGCCGAGGGCTACCGCACCGGAGGGATAGCGATGCCGCTTGGCAACTACCACAACCAGGGGCCAAGGGGATACGCGGCAGAGTACGTAAGCGGCGCCGACTATGAGAAGCTCATCACGCTGATGGCGGCGCTCGCGCACAGCCCGATGCCTAAGGATACGATGCGTGCGAAAGTCTCGCCCATCTGGAAGCACTACCGGGGGCTGAAGCGCAAACTGATCTCGAGCCGCTGACCGGAGACCCTTCTACCGCGATCGGTGTTTAGTGATTGGTGATTGGTGATTTGTAGTCGGGTGCCCCTGCCGTTCAAAGCTCCTTGAACGTCGACGTGAAGTGCCTTATCCCCTTCGTCTCGTGATCGAAGGCGAGCCCTTTCGTTCGCGCGCACTCCTGTGCATACACGGTGGCCACGACATCCGCCACGTAATCGAAGTGCTCCTGCGTGTATACGCGTCGCGGTATCGTAAGGCGGCAGAGATCGAGGGCGGGGCGGTTGTTCTCGCCGGTATCCGGATCGCGTCCGGCGAGGTTGGCTCCGACCTCTACCGAGCGTACGCCGCCCTCCTTGTAGAGCAGGGCCGTAACGAGCTGAGCCGGAAACTGTTCCTCGGGCACCTTCGGGAAGAAGCGCCGCCCGTCAATGAATACCGCGTGTCCGCCCACGGGCGTAACTATGGGCACATCCCTCTTCATCAGCTCGTCGCCCAGATATGCGGTCTGCCCAATACGGTACGCGAGGTACTCCGACTCGACGACCTCCCTTAGACCCTGCGCCATCGCCTCCATGTTCATGCCGCTCATGCCGCCGTATGTATAGAAGCCCTCGAAGAGGATGTCGGTGGGCTTCATCTCCTCGTAGAGATCCTCGTCGCGCAGGGCGAGAAACCCGCCTATGGGCACGAGGCCGTCCTTCTTGGCCGACATCGTGGCGCCATCTCCGTACGAGAACATCTCGCGCACGATATCGCGTATCGGCCTGTCGGCGAAGCCCGGCTCCCTCTGCTGTATGAAATAGGCGTTCTCAGCGAACCGCGCGGCGTCGAAGAAGAGGCGAAGCCCCCTTGCCCGGCAGAACGAGGCCACCTCGCGTATGTTGCCCATCGACACCGGCTGGCCGCCGCCCGAGTTGCAGGTTATCGTTATGAGCACGTATGAAATGCGCTCACGGCCGTGCTTCGCAAAGGCCTCCTCCAGCAGGCGCATGTCGATATTGCCCTTGAAAGGGTGATCGGCGGTGGAGTCCCTGCCCTCGGCTATCGTGCAGTCTACGGCCCGGCCGCCGCGAAATTCGATGTGCGCCTTCGTGGTATCGAAGTGGGAGTTGCCCGGGACCACCATGCCCTGATGCACGAGCGTGTAGTCGAGCACCTGCTCAGCCGCGCGCCCCTGGTGGACGGGGATTACGAACGGGAAGCCCATCACGTCGCGTATGGACTCCTCGAGCCTGAAGAACGAGGCCGAACCCGCGTAAGCCTCGTCCCCGACCATCATGTGGGAGAGCTGGGCCGCCGAGATCGCCCCGGTGCCGGAGTCTGTAAGCAGATCGATGTATACGTCCTCGGCCCTGAGCCTAAACACGTTGAGACCCGCCTCGCGAAGCTTCACCTCGCGCTCACGGCGCGACAGGAGCCTGATCGGCTCCACGACCTTTATCCTGTACGGCACCGGATGACGGCGCGGCATGGCAACCTCCGATAGCTGATCCTCGCGGGCTATAGCAGGGGTCGGCGATCTAAGCAAGTGCGCCAAAAGAAAAACATGCCGCTTGGCACCCCTCTTTGCGTGTGATAGCCAGGGCGGAAGTTTCCATCCAATCTCAAGGGGGACACATGGACGATCAGGCGGCAGGGGGAACTCAGCTCCAGGGCCTACCGGAAAACGCGTTCCGCGTCCTGGGCGAGGGGGAAGAATACCGTCCGGTGGTGGGGGCCGACGACATTGTTCCCGAGATCACGATGCGCTCGGTGCTGCTGGGCATAATCATGGCGGTAATCTTCTCCGGCTCCATAGCCTACCTGACCCTCAAGATCGGGACCGGGATAGAGGCCGCGATACCGATCGCTATAATAGCGGTCGGCCTCTCCTACATATTCAAGCGCAAGTCGACGCTCCTCGAAAACGTGATGATCATGGCCATCGGCGCCACGTCCGGAATCGTGGTAGGCGGTGCGGTCTTCACGCTCCCCGCCCTCTATATAATGGAGCTCGACAACCACACCAACCTGTTTCAGCTATTCTTCATCCCGTTCCTCGGATCGGTGCTCGGCGTTTTGCTCTTGATTCCGCTGCGCCGCTACTTCGTGGCCGAGATGCACGGTCAGCTCCCGTTTCCTGAGGCCACCGCCACGACGGAGGTCCTCGTAGCAGGCAAGAAGGGCGGACGCGACGCGAAGGTTCTGGCTGCCACAATGGTGATAGGCGGCGTCTACGATTTTCTTGCCACGTCCATGCTCGCCTGGCGCGACACCTTCACCACGCAGCTCATCGGCAGCTTCGACGTGATGACCACCAAGGTCAAGGCGGTCTTCTCGCTGAACATAGGAGCGGCGATAACCGCTATGGGTTACATAGTGGGCATACGCTACGCCTCCATGATGGTGGCGGGAGGCGCGCTCTCCTGGCTCGTACTCATCCCGCTGTTCGCGCACATAGGAACCCTAACCGGCAACGAGGCCATGGTCGCCATGCCGTTCGACGCGATATTCAAGGAGCACGTGAGGCCGATAGGCATAGGCGGAATATTCATGGCCGGCGTAATAGGGATCATCAAATCAATGCCCGTGATCTATAACGCCTTCGCCACCGGTTTCAGGGAGCTCTTCGAATCGAGAAGGCAGCACGAGAGGGAGGAGAAGAAGATCGTGAGGGCGGAGCGCGACATAAGGATGTACGCGGTTGTCGCCATACTCGCAGCCACGCTGATCGGCCTGTTCATATACTTCAGGTTCTCGGTGCTCGCTGGACAGCCCAACCCTCTCTTTCTCGCCGGCATAGCGCTTATCGTCACATTCCTGCTCGCCTTCCTGTTCAACTCCGTCTCGGCCTACGCGATAGCTACGATAGGCACGACTCCGATATCCGGCATGACGATGATGACGCTCGTCATAGCCTGCCTGCTTCTGGCCAAGGCCGGCCTCTCCGGTGAGAGCGGAATGGTTTCGGCGCTTCTCGTCGGGGGCGTCGTCTGCACCGCGCTCTCGATGGCCGGCTCGCTGGTGACACAATTCAAGGTCTCCTACTGGCTAGGCGCCACTCCAAGGCGCATAGAGTGGGCGAACATATGGGGTTCGATTGTGGCGGCAGTCGTATGCTCACTGGTCATCATGATGCTCGCGCGCGTCTACGGATTCGCGCCTTCACCGGAGCATCTGCACCCGCTTCCGGCCCCACAGGCCAACGCGATGGCAGCGGTGATTCAGGGGATCATGCTGCACGGCAACGCCCCCTGGTTCTACTACGGCATGGGCTCGCTCATCGCTCTTCTGATGCACATGGTAGGCGTGGCACCGCTGGCGTTCGCTCTGGGCATGTACCTGCCTTTCGACCTCACCGCGCCGATGCTCGTCGGAGCGGTCGTGGCCGAGCTGGTGCGCAGGAGTTCGAAGAACAAGCAGGTCTCGGAGAGGCGAAACAACCGCGGCACCCTCATCGCCTCGGGCCTCATAGCCGGCGGGGCGCTGATGGGCGTCGTGGGCGCCTTCATAGAGTGGATATCGCAGGAGGTGGTGCACACCGACCTGTTGCCTAAATTCGGCAACGAAGGCCCCGGCGGAAACTGGCTGGGGCTTGTGATGCTCCTCCTCCTGTGCGGCTACATCTACTGGGATGCGAAGCGGGCGAGGGAATAGGCTTAGTCGGTCACTTCGAAAAAGGAATTATCTTAGCGCCCGTTGAGGATCTGGTGGTCGTGACGCTCGAAGAGAATGCCGCCTCGGAGCCTTTTACCGAGGCGGCATTCTCTTCTTCGGGGCCCGGCAAGACGAGCTTCAGCAGGCGACCCGTCCTCTCGAAGGCCCCCTCGTCCCCGGCGGAGCGAAGGCTGCCGGAAGCGACCCCTCCGAACCTCCTGCCGCCGAATTGGGAGACCCTTATCCTTGCCATCCTTATCTCCCCCTCCCTCGCCAGATACCTGCTCGGAGGCGGGTCGTATTTGCCTGTGTCGACGGAGAAGATCTCGACCTCGAGCCCCATCGACTGGAGAAGATCTACCGGAAGCATATCCTCCATATTTTGAAAGACGAAAATCTCCCCGCCGGGCTCCACCGCCAAAAGAGCGGAGAGCATCATGGACATCACGCTCTGCTCGCCGGGCGCCACGATAACGGCATCCTGCGCGATGGGCGATTCCGCGGCAAAAGGAACCAGCTCCTCGGCCCTTCCCATGAGAAACGAATGGTTAAGCGGAGGAAAGCGGACGTCTATCGAGGACCAGTCTATCGGGTGCACATCCGGCTCTATCGATATGGCGTGTATCCCCGAGGTCTGCGCCGCATACTCAAGACCGAACGGCAAGTCGCCCGCACCCAGGTCGAGCAAAACGGATGCATTCTTTTTCGCGGCCGCCTCGATGACCTTTGGCAACTCATCCACTATGGGTATCTCGAGCCACGGGGCGCGACCGAGGTCTGATGGGCCGGCCTCATCAGCGGCGAACCTCTCCATCAGAAAGGCCTTCTTGATGCCTGGCATCACGATATCTTCGAAGAAGCCCTCGTTGTCGCGCAACCTGTAGCGCCAACCGGCCATCAAAAACGCGGCTCCGGCCACCACGGGGTCTGCATCGAATTCCGATAGGGCCCTCACAGCCGCTTCCGGCCTTCCGACAAGCAGGTGGAGCCAGGCAAGCGTAGCGAGTTCGCCTGTCGTAGCCTCCCG
>DAONII010000005.1:0-14098 GCA_035405085.1 bacterium
ATAGTTCCGGCGGTGCGCCCCAGCATCTCCTTCGCCTCCTTGCCAACCGCCAATACCCGCTTGATTCCCCTGTTGTCGCGCTGGACCGCGACCACGGAGGGTTCCGCAGCGACTATCCCCTTCCCCTTGACGTAGACCAGGGTGTTTGCCGTTCCCAAGTCGATGGCGAGGTCGTTGGAAAAAAAACCCAGAAGCGGGTCGAGAATCATATTGTTCCTTCTCCCAGAAAGATGATTTCAAAAGGGGGCCCGGCGCGGGCCCGAAAAGTTGGGCTCCCGTATCAAAGCCCCCGAAAGATGGCAACAAAATTGTTGATTTATATCGGTTCTTTGTCTAGGTTGCCGCGCCTATGTTAGATCTCATGCGAAAGCACGCCTCGTCCTGGCTCATCAAGCTCATCCTGGGAGCCATAATAATCAGCTTCATCTTCTTCTTCGGCTACAGCTCCTTCAGAAAGGGCGGGAGCGACAGCCGGGTCGGGGCCGAGGGCGGGGTCGCGCTCAAGGTTAACGACATGGCGGTGTCGATGTCGGAGTTCAAGTTCTTCTTCGACCGCAACTTCGATCGGATAAAGAGCCAGTTTCAGGGTGCCGAGATTCCGGAGTTCGCGAGAAAGCTCGCCGAATCCACGACCATACAGCAGCTGATTGGCCGCGAGATCATGCTGCAGCAGGCCGACTCCCTGGGGCTCGTTATAACCGACGAAGAGCTGGCCGACGCGATAAGGGACGGCCAGGCGGCGCAGTCGGGTGGCGAGTTCGATCCGATATCCTATCGCCACGAATTTCTTCCCTATTTTCGCCAGCGCTACAACATGGACTACGAACGCTTCGTGCGCCAGGACATGAGGATGGGTGCGCTGCAGCAGCTCTTCTCCGGGGTCGATTCGTCGCCGCAGGCCAGCGAAGCGCTCCCCCCCGAGGAGGGCCTCTTCACATTCGAGGCGGTGGTGCTGGTGCCGGAGGAACTCGTGAAATCCAAAGCCGCCGGCTCCGAGGAGGATGCCAGAAACTTCGCGGACAGGCTTGCGCGCGCGGCCGCGGGCGAGTGGAAAAAGATGCTCTCCGATGCGAAGCTGTCCTCGGAGAAAATCGGACCCATAAGGGTTTCGGAGAGGAAGAAGCTGCTCGGCGGCATGGGAAGCTTCGAACAGCACCGGGAGATTTTTTCTCTCACGAAGGATAAGCCGGTCGCAGGGCCGTACGAGATCGACGGCAAGCTCGTAGTGGTGCGGTTTCTCGAAAGAGGCCCCTCTGTGTCAGACCCCTCATCCTCTCCCTCCCGTGCCGTCTTTTTCGACGAGTGGATGGGCAAGCTCATGGCCAATGCCAAGGTGCACAACTACATGGCCGAGGATCAGGAATAGCCCCGCATCTTCCCGCATACAGAGAGCCCGTCCGGTCTTGAAGCCAGAACGAAGGGCGAGCATGACCAGATTATCCGTTCCAGTCGATGTCTCAACACATCTCAGGGTGCTCGCCGAGGCCGGAGGCGAGCTCTATGAGGTAGGCGGCCCGGTGCGCGACCGCCTCATGGGGACAAAGCCCAAGGACCACGACATCCTCTGCCGCCTCCTCCCCATGGAGAGTGCTGTGAAGCTGCTTCGTCCCCTGGGGAAGGTGGCGTTGGTCGGGAAGTCCTTCGGTGTGCTTAAGTTCTCGCCGCGAAGCGATCCGTCGGTCGAGATAGACATCGCCCTGCCCCGCCGCGAGCGCTCGACCGGCGCCGGCCACCGCGATTTCGAGGTCGACTTCGATCCACAGATTCCAATAGAGGACGATCTTCGCCGTCGCGATTTTACGATCAATTCGATGGCCCTTTCTCTCTCCGACGGCATGCTCGTCGATCCGTTCGGCGGGCAGGCGGATCTCGATTCCAAAATTTTGAGGCAGGTCTTTCCGAAGGCGTTCGAGGAGGACCCCCTCCGGCTCGTCCGGGGGGTCCAGTTCTCCGCGCGGTTCGGCCTGACCGTCGATCCGGCGACTTGGGAGTCGATGAAGGCTCACGCGAAGCTCATAGAGACCGTCTCTGGAGAGAGGATAAGCCAAGAGCTCGTAAAGCTCATGAAGGCGCCTCGGCCATCCGAAGGCTTCGACATGATGCACGAAAGCGGGCTTCTAAAAATCATACTCCCGGAGCTCGAGGCTCTAAAGGGGGTCGAGCAGGACAAAAAACCAGGCGACGACGTCTACGCGCACACCATGCGCGCGCTCGATGCAGCGCGATCTGACGGCCAGATAGAGACGGCCGGTGATCCGGATCTCCTGTTTGCGATCCTTTTGCACGATATAGGCAAGGCAAAGACGGCGCGCTTCCACCCACCTTCCAAGCGCATCGTGTTCTTCGGCCATCAGCTGGTATCCGCGAGGCTCGCCCGGCGATGGATGGAGCGCATGAAGCTCTCGAGCGCCGGGCTCAAACCCGACAAGATAGTCTCGCTGATCAAAATGCACATGTTCGAGACGAAGGCCTCCTTCACCGAAAGAGCGATAAGGCGCTTCATCGCGAAGGTCGGGCAGGAGCTCATATTTCCGCTTCTCGATTTGAGGCTTGCCGACAACAGAGGCGGCAAGCATCCGCAGGGGATAAAGGGCGTGACTCGCCTGCGTCAGCGCATTCGCGAGGAGATCGCCAAAAAACCGCCGTTCGGGCCTAGGGATCTGGCCGTAGACGGAAACGACCTGATCGGGATGGGATTCCCCGAAGGGCCGCTCGTCGGGGCGGTTCTGTCGGAGCTGGTGGAGCGCGTGCTCGATGAGCCCTCGCTCAACTCTCGGGACGAACTCCTTGCGCTGGCTTCCCAAATGATGGAGGATCCAGCCCTGGCAGCAAAGGCCGAGTCGGCCAGGCGCGGGGGAAGATCCCGAAGAGATAAAACCGGGCGCGAGAAAGGCGGAGGCGATGGCCGGGAAGAGGGAAAGCAAGTCCGCAAAGCATGAGGCCAAGGGCGATTCCCTTGCCGAGAAGGGAAAGCACGCGAAGGCGGTGAAGGAATACCGCAAGGCCCTTGATATCGACCCGGAAAACGAGAGGATCCTGGAAAAGCTCATAAGGGCGCGAGATATGGACCCCGGCGAATGGGGCGTCGAGGACTTCGCCGATTCGGTGGGCTGGACCATGAAGAAGCAGGAGAAGGAGAACCCGTCCATCAGGCAGGTCCACGCGAAGCTCGCTCCGGAATGGATGAAGGCTTATTCCATGGCGGTCGAGATCCTCTCCGAGGAAGACGAGGGCAGGCTCGGCGAGAGAATAGAGAAACTCGCCGCGATGGGCGAGATTGCGACACGTGCGACCATAGGACTGCTCCTCGACATAAGGAATTCCCCTCCCGCCGACGACGAGCCACGGGAGCAGCCTGATGTCAAACCGTGAATCTCGAACCCGCAAGGTGGGGCTCACTTCCGGGATTCGAATGCGGGTTGAATTATGAAGCGAAACACTAAGGTCTTCGGGTTGACGGGCAACATCGGAACCGGCAAGTCCACGGTCGCATGGATGTTCGGCGAGCTGGGCGTTCCCGTTCTCGACAGCGACGAGATCTCCCACTCGGTCATCGCGCCGAAGGGCCCCGCATGGAAGGCGATCTACGAGCGCTACGGGCGCGTCGCGCTTTCGTCCGGGGACGCAATAGACCGCAAGACCCTCGCCCGCATCGTCTTCGGCGACGAAAAGGAGAGAAGGTTTCTCGAATCGGTCATACATCCTCACGTAAAGGACGAGGTGGAGCGCCGGGTAGCCGCGCTCTCGAAGGAAGGAAACCCTTTCGTGATCGTGGAGGTCCCCCTCCTATTCGAGGTCGGCTGGGAAAAGAGCTTCGACGCGGTGATCGTGGTCTCCTGCAACGAGGAGAACGAGATCAGGCGTTGCCGCGAGAAGTTCGGCTTCGACCGCGAGGAGGTCCTCTTGAGGCTGGCCGCCCAGCATCCCCTCGAGCGCAAAATCGCCGCCGCCGACGCCGTCATAGACAACGACGGCGACCTAGAGGAGACGAAGGTCCAGGTGAACCGTCTCCACCAGGAGATGGTCAGGGGAACGTTTCCCGGCAGATGAGCCGAAAGGCTCCGCCGCGGTCCCCCTCGTTCAGAGTCCTACTTCTTGTCTATGAACACCTTGGGGCTGCCGGAACAGAGTACGAGCAGCGCCTGCAGGTATTCGCTCCTCCCGCCGCTTCCGTTCATGACCGAGGTAACCTGGCATGTGTAGGAATCGAAGATCTTCTGCGGCTGTTCGTTTATGTACTGCTCGGCCTTGCTTACGCAGTTGGTGTTGCCGGTGCAGCTGAAGGCCTTAGCTACGGTCCTGGTGCTCATGTCGCCCATTTCACGCCTCCTCTCCTGAGTCTCTTTCCCTCCACGATCAAGACCATCTCTCCCTTCGGAGGGTGGGCCTCGAACCTCGCGGCCAATTCCGCGAGAGTGCCCCGCATGAACTCCTCGTGAACCTTCGTGATCTCGCGCGCGATACACGCGCGGCGTTCGCCGAATACCTCTAGGCAGTCCTTCGCGGTGGCCGGGGCCTTCCAGGGGGAGACGTAGAACGCGAGCGTGTTTTCGATTTCTTCAAGCTCCTCAAGCGCGCTTCTCCGCTTCCCGGGCTTATCGGGCAGAAAGCCGATGAAGGTGAACCTGTCGGTCGGCAGCCCGGCCGCAGATAGTGCGGCGGCAAGCGCCGACGGCCCAGGTATCGGCACGGTCTTTATCCCCGCATCTATAGCAGCGGTGAGGAGCGGGTAGCCTGGGTCGGAGATGCAGGGGGTTCCCGCGTCGGAGACGAGAGCGACGTCTTTTCCGCAAAGCAGCTGCGAAACGATATGCGCAGACTTCTCCCTCTCGTTTCCCATGAAGAAGCTCGTCATAGGCGTGTGTATGTCGAAGTGCGAGAGGAGCTTCCTGGTGTGCCGAGTGTCCTCGGCCGCTATCAGGGAGACCTCCTTCAGGGTGCGCAGGGCCCTGAGCGTCATGTCCTCGAGGTTTCCTATGGGAGTGGCCACCACGTAGAGGATTCCGTGTTGCCCGTCCGTCTGGTTTGTGTCGCTCTTCAAGGTTTCCATGCTATAGGGAAGCGTCGCCCGAGGCCGAATGCCTTGGATGTGATCTTGATGCCCGGCGCCGCCTGCCTCCGCTTGTATTCGTTCATGTCTATCATTCCGGTCACCCGCTCGACGACGGAGCGGTCGAATCCGAGACCGACGATCCTCTCCACGTTCTTCCTGTCCTCCACGTAGGCGCGGATGATGGGATCGAGCACCTCGTACGGGGGAAGGGAATCGTCGTCGCGCTGGTCGGGCTTTAGCTCCGCGGACGGAGGCTTTTCGATTATCTCCCTCGGTATTATCTCCCCCCCCCGGTTCATGTGGCGCGCGAGCGAGTACACCATCGTCTTCGGTATGTCGGATATGAGAGCGAGTCCTCCGGCCATATCGCCGTAGAGCGTGCAGTAGCCTACGGAGATCTCGGATTTGTTGCCGGTCGAAATGACGAGCGAGTCCTCCCTGTTGGAGATGGCCATGAGCACGCTGCCGCGGATGCGCGCCTGAAGGTTCTCCTCGGCCACGGAGATCCCCTCCGGTGTGGTGCCGAAGCCCATCGAGCGCCTGAATGACTCGTATATTTCATCTATCGGTATGAGCGAGGAGCTCATGCCGAGGTTCTTCATGAGCTTTTCTGAATCTGAAACGCTCTCCTTTGAGCTGTAGGGCGACGGCATCATGACCCCGGTCACCCTGTCGGGGCCGATCGCGTCGCAGGCAAGCGCAGCCACGACCGCAGAGTCTATGCCCCCGGAGATTCCTATGACGGCGCGCTCGAAGCCGCACTTTCGCATGTAGTCGGTGAGCCCCAGTACGAGGGCGCGTCGCACGTCCTCCTCGTCGCCGTATTCCACCGGCTGTATCTCATGGCCCAGGTTCCCGGTGTCGACGATGAAACGGTCCTCTTCGAAGCAGGCCGCTTCGTGAACGACCCTCCCCTTCGAGTCCACGACGAAGGACCTTCCGTCGAAGACGAGCTCGTCGTTGCCTCCGACGAGGTTGCAGTAGATCACGGTGCGGCCGACGCGGCTCGCCTCATCACAGACGAGCTTCTTGCGCAGGGCCTGTTTCCCGAGCGTGAACGGCGAAGCGGATATGTTGAGAACGATGTCGGCGCCCTCCCTCACCACCTCCTCGATCGGGTCGGTCCTGTAGAGGCGCCTGCCTCCGTATTCGAAGAGGCTCCAGATATCCTCGCACATGGAGAGGCCGAACCTGGTGCCCTTTATCTCGAAGACCTTGTGATCGGCCGCGGGCTCGAAATGGCGGGCCTCGTCGAAGACGTCGTATTCGGGCAGGAGCGTTTTGTGCTGAACGAGCGCGACGCGCCCGCGGTGAAGCAGCCCCGCGCTGTTGTAGAGCGCGCGGCCGAACGGCTTCTCGTTGGGCGATGCGTAGCCCACCACCGCCGCCGTATCGCCGGTTTTCTGAGCTATCGCTTCAACCGCCGCCATGTTTCGGTTGACGAAGTCGGGCTTCTCGAGGAGATCCCGTGGCGGATAGCCGCATACGGCGAGTTCGGGGAAGACACAGAGGCCGGCCTTTTGCGCGGTGGCCCAGGCGATACCGTCGAGGATTTTCCTCGAGTTGCCATCGAAATCCCCTACGATGGTGTTGATCTGCAGGACCGCGATCTTCATCGAAATCCCCTGCTCCTCGCTCTCATCAGGAGAGCAGTTCGCCGAGCTTAATCGCCACGCCAAGGTTCCCGTCTACCTTGATCTTCCCGGTCAAAAACGCCGTCTGCGGGTCTATCTCCCCCTTGGACATCCCGACGAAGGTCTCTGCGTCCATCGAGATGGTGGTGACCGCGTGTGCGCTCGATTCCGCCTCGACATTCGCGGGCGTCTTGGTGAAATCGATGAGCCAGCGCCCCCCGCCCTCGCCCCCCAGCTCGATAGCGACCGCCGCATTCACGCTCTTGGAGAGCTCGGGGCTCTCGGAGAGCTTTTTGGAAAGTTTCCCTTCGATGATGGCCTTTGCGTCCATTTTTCCTCCCGCTTGAGGTCCGCGGGAGGCACTATAGGTTCGGCGGGAGGCGTAATCAAGCTATATGATTGCGAGGTGAAAAGCCCACTGAAGGAAGAGAGCGACTACGAACGCGCCGGTGCAGATATCCCTTCCGCGCTGCGACAAGAGCTCCGGCGGGCGCCTTCCTGAAAAGGCCGCCCATGCGGCGCGCGCTGCGAAATAAAAAAGCCAAAGGGCCACGACGGGGCCGAGCGGATGAGCGTCCACGCAGGCTCTCAGGTCTCCGTGGGTCAAGGCGGAGAGTGAGCGCGTCAGGCCACAGCCCGGGCAGGGATAGCCGGTGAAGCTTTTGACCGCGCATATGTTGATCCTGGAGAAAAATCCAAGGGCGGGCAGCAGGTATGCGGCTGCGAATATGAAGGCTATTCCGCCCACCACGGAGAGGTTGGACCAGAAAAAAAAGGACCCGCGGGCGGGCGGCCGCGAGGCCGGCTCCGAAACCGCGGATCCGTTTGAAACGATTCCGGTTTTCCTGTCGTCAGACACCGACCTTCTTCGCGGCGAAGTCGCCGATGACCGGTATCCTCCAGCGCTCGCCTTGGTATGCCTTGACCATGCACACTATCCATATGATGAACGCGGCAAGCATGACCAGAGGAATGAAGAAGCCGACGATTATCCCGAGGACGCTCGCTATGAGCCCCATGATGGCGGCGAGAATCTCGAGGACGATGACGACCGCGATGTACGCTATGCCGAAGACCAGCGACTGCCATGCGTGGAATTTGACCTCCACGTTTTCCTTCTCGATGAGAAGGAAGATGATGCCCGTGATCGGCGAGCAGATGTAGCAGAGCAGGCTCGCGATATTGGGCGCGAGGCCGGTTCCCTGGCTGCCGCCGGCCGGTTGAGGTGTCTGAGATCCTGATATCATGTTTTCCCCCTTCTCTCCTGAAATTTCGACCTTTATGCACTATTCCGTTCTATGGTGCAACGGGGTTTTTTGAGCCTTCGGCGCATCCCGGCCGGATATGCCTTCACCGGTACATCGAGCCGATGGCATCACGGTATTTGCGGGTCGTGAAATCCCGCCTGACCTTGAGCGTTGGGGTGAGTTCGCCCCCCTCCACGGAGAACTCCCCGTCGAGTATCGCGAAGCGCTTTATCGTCTCATAGGAGGCCAGGTGTCCGTTCTGCTCCTCTACGTGCTCAGAGACGAGCTGCAAGACTGCCGGGTGGGAGGAGAGCCGCTCCCCCTCGACCGCCGTTATCCCGCGTTCCGCCAGGTAGTCTACCACGGCGCCCCGGTTCAAGGTGATAAGGACGGTCAGGTATTTTCGCCCGTCACCGCAAACTACCGCGTGGTTTATATAGGGGGATTTGGAGAGCAGACCCTCTATCATCTGGGGGGATATGTTCTTGCCACCGGCGGTTATGATGATCTCCTTCTTTCTGCCGGTTAGCCGCAAAAAACCGTCGCGCGATATCTCGCCGATGTCGCCTGTCTTGAACCACCCGTCTGAATCGAAGGCGTTCTTCGTCTCATCCGGAAGGTTTAAGTATTCCTTGAAGACCAGCGGCCCCCGGACGAGCACCTCTCCGTCCGCGGCGAGCCCCAGCTGTGCGCCGGCAAGCGGCTTACCGACCGTGCCGAAGTGAAAGTCGTCGGCGCGGTTCACCGTCACCGCCGCGAATGTCTCTGTGAGCCCCCAGCCCTCCAGTATCATTATCCCGCTGGAGCAGAAAAACCTGGCGATCTCCTCGGAGAGCGGAGCGCCGCCGCATATATAAGCCCTCAGGCGTCCTCCGAGCCTCTGCCGGATCCTGCCGAAGACCAGGACGTCGGCCAGGGCTGCCTTGATCTTAAGCTGGAAAGGCACGACCCGATGTTTCTGGACGAGGGCGATCCTCTCCCTCCCCACCCCGAACGCCCAGTTGAAAAGGCTCCTCATGGGGCCGGGTAGGCCCGCCACGTGGTCCTGAATCAACTCGTAGACCTTCTCCAACATCCGGGGAACCGCGCACAGAAAGTGGGGTTTTACCTCGATGTAGTTCTGTGCGAGGCGCTCTATTCCCTCCGCATAGGCGGTTATGCAACCCTGCGCCAGGTTGTAGAACTGCATCATCCTTCCAAGCACGTGCGCCAGGGGCAGAAACGCCAGCCCCACCTCGTCCTCCTTGAAGTCGAAGGCCTTCTTTGCCCCGAGCACCTCGGAGATCAGGTTCCCGTGCGTGAGCACGACCCCCTTCTGCACCCCGGTTGTGCCGCTCGTGTAGACTATCGTGGCCACGTCCCGGGGCTCGAGGTCGCCGACGATCGCGTCCACACCTCTATAATCGCATTCCCCGACATACTGATCGGAGCTAAGCGGTCGGATGGTGGCACCGACCCCTGAGAGGGAAACCGACTCTCCGATCTTGCCCATGAGGCCTGAGTCGGCGAAGATGAGCTTTGGAGAGCAGTCCTTTAGTATGTGAGCGGTCTGTTCGAGCGTGAGAGAGGAATAGATGGGCACGCAGACCGCGCCCGAGGCGAGGATACCCAGATCGGCGACGGTCCACTCGTAGGAGGTCGCACCCGCGACGGCAACGCGCTCGCCGTGCCTTATGCCAATGCTCCTTATCAGGCAGGCGGTTCTGCGCACCCTTTCGGCGGTCTCCTCCCAGGAAACCTCATGCCAGCTCCCCGAGCGCTTGAAACGCGCGCATACGGATCTGCCGCGCCGTGAAGCGGTCTCGAAAAAGGCAGATATGACGGTGGAAGACACCCGGGCCCCCTCAGATGAACGCGTCGAGCACGCATTCGACGCGCGCCTCTCCGCAAATAAAATCGACACCTATTACCCCGAAAAAACAAGGGGGTAGCTTGTTATGATTAAAGTTATTTCTGCGGTCAGTCAGATAGAGCTCCGCAGTCTTCCTGATCCGCATCTTCTTCGTGTCATCGACGACCTCGATGGGAGGAACAAATCGAGGGTCTATGCGGCTCTTGACCTCGATGAAGTGAAGCTCCCCCGACCTCCTAGCTATTATATCTATCTCCCCTGTCTTGTATTTGACGTTCCTGTCCACTATCTCGAAGCCTCTCCGAGCCAGATACTCGCACGCAACGCTCTCGCCCTGGTCGCCTAGATCCTTGTTTTTCCTTGAATTCTCTTGCATCTGAATTCGCCCCATGTTAGTAGCCCGGCCACTTTTGACAGAGCAGGAGGAGAGCCATGCCACGCATATGCGCAGTTTGTGGAAAGGGCCGTCTGACCGGCCGCAAAGTTTCCCACTCCAACATCAAGACCCCCAAGGTCTCCAGGCCGAATCTCCAGAGGATCAAGATCGTCATAGACGGCGCGATTCGCCGGGCCCAGGTCTGCACGCGCTGCATCCGCACCGGCGCGGTCCAGAAGGCCTAAGGCCTTCTGCCCGTCAGCCCCTCACCCTTTCGACCGAAATGATGCCCTTTACCCTCTCGAGCGCCTTTATCACGTGGCGCAGCTGAGAAAGGTCCTTTATATCCACGTCGAAGATGTTCGTGGCGGTCTTGTCGTCGTTGACGTGTATCTGAGCGCCGGCGATGTTTGCCCCCTCCTTCGTTATGGCCTCGGTCATGTGGGCCAGCATGCCGGGGCGGTCCACGCAGACGATTTTTATGCGGGCCACGCGCGACGCGGAATTGGACATATCCCACTCCACGTTGATTATCCGCTCCTGATCCTGGCCCAAAATCTTTGGACAATCCCGCACGTGGACCGAGACGCCGCGCCCCCTTGTGACGAAGCCGATTATAGGGTCGCCTGGTATCGGGTTGCAGCACTTGCCGAAAGACACGAGCATGTCGCCCATCCCGCCCACCTTGACCAGCCCCCTGGGGCGCTTTAGCTTGCCCACGATCTTGCCCAGCACCGATTCCTGCGACTGGGGCCTGTCCTCGGGGTACAGCTTATCGTGCGGGACGAAGAGCGCGAGTATCTGCTTCGGGGAAAACTTGCCGTACCCTATAGCCGCGAGGATCGCGTTTGCACCGTCGTAGGAGGCGTTTCTTGCGAAGCGGTCCAGCTCCTTGCTCTTGAGGATCTGGCCGAGCCCCAGCCCGTAGCGCTCGCAGGCCTTTCCGAGAAGCTCCCTGCCGATCGCCGCACTCTTCTCGTGTTCGTCGGTTCTCAGAAACTGCCTGATCTTAGCCTTCGCGCGCGAGGTGGCGACGAAATCCAGCCAGTCCTTGTGCGGCTGTTTCACCTTTCCCCTCAGGACCTCCACCGTATCACCGCTGTGCAGCTGGTAGCGCAGGGGTACGATCTTGCCGTTGACCTTCGCGCCGACGCAGCTGTGTCCGAGGTCGGTGTGGATCGCATAGGCGAAATCCAGCGGTGTGGATCCCCGCGGAAACTCCAGCAGCTGCCCCTGCGGGGTGAAAACGTAGACATCGTCTGCGAAGAGGTCGAGCTTAACGGTATCGAGGAATTCGGCGGGATCCGAGAGCTCGCTCTGCCACTCGAGGAGCTTCCTTATCCACTTGAACTTCATCTCGTCCTTGTCCTCGATTAGGCGGCCCTCTTTGTACTTCCAGTGCGCCGCGATGCCGTGTTCGGCTATGTCGTGCATCTGCCTCGTCCTTATCTGAAACTCGACCCGGTCGGCGTGAGGCCCCATCACCGTGGTGTGCAGAGACTGGTAGCTGTTGGCCTTGGGCATCGCTATGTAGTCCTTGAAGCGCCCGGGGACCGGACGCCACAGGGCGTGAATCACCCCGAGCGCCTCGTAGCACTGCTGTACGTTTTCCACCACGATCCTGAACGCCACTATGTCGTGGACCTGGTCGAACGGGATGTGCTGGGCCTCCATCTTTCGCCATATGCTGTGGTAGTGTTTCAGCCTTCCGGTTATATCGCAGCTTACGTTGTGCTCGCGCATCTTCTCCACGACAATCTGCTTGATCTCGTTTATGTACTTCTCCCGCTGCCCCCGGCGCTTCTGGACCTGCTCGTCGATCATGTGATAGATGTCGGGCTTGAGCCACTTGAGGGAGAGGTCTTCGAGCTCCACCTTCATCTCCTGAATGCCCAGCCGGTTAGCTATAGGGGCGTAGATGTCGCTCGTCTCCTGCGCGATGGACATCTGTTTCATCTCCGGCATGTGCTCGAGCGTTCGCATGTTGTGGACGCGGTCGGCGAGCTTGACGAGTATGACCCGGATGTCCTTCGCCATCGCCATTATCATCTTGCGGAAGTTCTCAGCCTGCTGCTCCTCCCGGGTGGTGAAGGCGATCTTGGAGAGCTTTGTGACCCCGTCAACCAGATGTGCCACTTCCGCACCGAAGAGGCCCTCCACCTCCTCGAGGGTCGCCACGGTGTCCTCCACAGTGTCGTGCAGCAGGGCTGTGACTATCGAAGGGACGTCGAGTTTCATCCGTGCGAGGATTCCCGCCACCTCCATCGGGTGGACGAGGTAGGGTTCGCCGGAGCGTCGCGTCTGTCCCTGGTGGGCCCGGGCGGAGAAGACATAAGCCTTTTTTATGAGGTCTAGGTCGGCTTCGGGATTGTAGGCCGAGACCATGTCCAGGATGTCATGCAGGCGAATCATCTCTCTCCCCGGCAGGAGCAGTACAAATACCTGATTTTACTGGATGTTACAAGACGGAAATGAAGGTTTGCGCCCGAAGGCCAGCGGTCAGCGGGAGACTATTCCGGAAAGCTCGTCTACCGCCCTATCGACGTCGTCGTTCACGACGGTGATGTCGTAGCTTTTCTTAAAACCCATCTCGATCCGCGCGTTCTCCAGGCGGAGCTCGATCTGCTTCGGGGAGTCCGTTTTTCGTCCGACGAGGCGCCTCTCGAGCTCCTCCATGCTAGGGGGGACCAGGAAGATCGTCTTCGCATCAGGGAATGAATTCTTGATCGCCATCCCCCCCTGCACGTCGACGTCGAGAAGGACATCCTGGCCCTTCGAAAGCATCTCCTCGAGCGGGCCGATCGGGGTGCCGTAGAGCTCGCCGTGGACCTCGGCCCATTCGGCGAACTCTCCTTCGGCCGCCATCCGTTCGAAGTTCTTCCTTTCGATGAATCTGTAGTGGACGCCGTCCTTCTCGCCGTTGCGCCTGGGGCGGGTCGTGCAGGACACGGAAAAGGCGAGGCCGGGAAACCTGCTGCGCAGAAGGGAGACCACGGTCGACTTGCCGGCGCCTGAAGGCGCGGATATGACGAATAGACGGCCTCTTTGCATGGGCATGTTCATTCCACGTTCTGGATCTGTTCCTTCAGGCGCTCGAGCTCCGCCTTGCAATCGACGACCATCTGGGAGATAGGCGCGTCTGCGGCCTTCGCGCCGATCGTGTTTATCTCCCGGTTCATCTCCTGTAACAGGAAGTCGAGCTTTCTCCCAACCGGGCCCTTCTTTCGCATGATGTCGCCGTACTGCTTCGCGTGGCTTTCCAGTCGCGTGAGCTCCTCTGCGATATCCTGTCGGCCGCCTAGGAATGCCACCTCCTGCTGAAGTCGCTGTTCGTCGATCGCGCCGCCCTCCTGACCTCCGGAGACCTTCCGGCGCACCCGCTCAAAATGCCTGTCGAGAACCCTGGCGGACTGCTTTCGTATTCTCTTCACCAGCCCCCGGATGAAAGCGAGGCGCTTCTCCTGGTCGCGCATGAGGTGCGCCCCCTCCTTATCCTTCATGGAGAGGACGTTCTTCGTCGCGATCAGAAGCAGCTTCCGTATCTGGCCCCAAAGGCGTTCATAGGATCCTTCACGCTCCTTCACATGCAGGATCCGGTCGAGGCCGACCGCACCGAGGTAATCCTCCTTCACTCCGACGCGGAGCTCCTTTCGCAGCGTTTCGATCAGCTTGTGATATTTCTTTGCAAGATCCATGTCTATGGAGATATCGACGCCGCCGAAGAGCGGTTCCCTCTCCTTGAAATAGACGTCGACCTTGCCCCTGTGGTAGACGGACTGAAGGTAACGGCGGATGTGCGATTCCAGAACTCCCATCCGCGGCGGTATCTTGATGTTGTATTCGCTGAAGCGGTGGTTGATGCTCTTTATCTCGATGAAGAGCCGGCCCTTGCCGACCCTTCCCTCCGCCGTACCGTAACCGGTCATCGATCTCATA
>DAONII010000005.1:14198-18799 GCA_035405085.1 bacterium
CCGGCCCTTGCCGACCCTTCCCTCCGCCGTACCGTAACCGGTCATCGATCTCATAAAACCTCCTGGATTGGCCAGGGCGGCGGGTCAGACGAGCCGGGTGTGTGATGCCGCCTCGCGCCTTGGACCCGGGCCTCACGACTTCAAATATTCCTACCCTTCGAATACGATCGTGGTTTCCCCCATCTCTATCGTGTCGCCGCGGGAGAGTATCTTGGACTCCACCTCCCGGCCGTTCACGTACGTGCCGTTCTTGCTTACGAGATCCAGGATGCCGACTCCGGACTCCTCGGCGAAGACCATCGCGTGCAGCCTGGAGAGGCTTGTGTCAGTCAGCACTATGTCGGCCGCTCGCCGGAACTGGCCGAGCCTTTCCCCTTGAGGGCCCTTCTGCTGACGGCCGTCGTTTCGGAACTGACGCCCGATGTACTGGAGTATGAGCCCGCGCGCGCTGTCGTCCAGCGCGAGCGCTATGTCGACGTTGAATACAGCCGTCTTGTTCGGATCCACCGCGCCTCTGCCGAGCGCGCGGCACGTGCCCTGCTCTATCTGGAATGTCATGTTGGTGTCGGGGCCGCCCGCTACGCGGAATGTGCTCCTGGGCAAACGCACCGCCGCTCCCTCGGGGCCCCTCTGGCCGCTGCGCAGATCCGCGGCCTCATCGGAGATCATCGAGGGGATCCCGTCCCTGACCGGATATTTGAGCTTGCAGCGCCCGCAGACGAGTCCGGAACCGCCCTCGACCTGAGAGAGCCCGCCCTTGCACTGCGGGCAGACAAGGATCTCGAGGAGTTTCTGGTCGATCGGCATATGCTTCCTATTTCTTCAAACCCCGCGCCTTGTCGTAGGCCGCTATCACGCGGTCGGTGAGATCGCCGCCGTCGGGGGCATAGAGGACGACGTCCTGGGACTTCTCGAGTATTAGCGTGAAGCCCTCCTTTTTACCCATGTCCCTAACTATCGAGCGCAGGCGCGACAGGATGTCCTGTGTGAGGTCGTTCTCTTTCGAAGCCATCTCCATGCGGAACGAATCGAGCCGCTGCTGCAGCTCCATGAACTTGCGGTTGTAGGCCTCCTCGCGTTTCTTGAGGGATTCGTCGGAAGCGATGAGACGGTCGCGGTCTAAGTTGTCCTTCATCGACTTGAGCTCCGACTGCAGGCGGTCGAGCTTCTGCTGCTTCTCCTGAAACTCGATTTTGAGGCGCTGCTTCGCGCGCTTGCCGTCGCCCACCTCGTTGAGCGCGCGGCTGAAGTCGACATAGCCGATGCGGCCCTGCAGGAGGGCCTCGCCGTCCGCTGCGAGTGCGGAAACGCTTAAAAACAAAAGCGCGGCGACGAACGCCGCCGCGCATATGGCCGATAGTCTCTTCATCGCAATAGCTCCCGACGCCGTAGAGAGTGAAGCGAAGGACCCCGATGAGCCTGCGGAATCCTTCGCTTCCTTTTTCCTCATGATGACCGATCGACTATCACTTTCCCTTGCCGCTGTTGTAGGCCTTTATTACCCGGTCGGTGATGTCGGATCCCGCAGGCGAATAAAGCGCCATCTCGCGGGGGACTATCATCGTGTAGCCGTCCGACTGGCCGATCTGCTGGACCACCCTCATCAGCTTGTCGGCAATAGGCTTTATCGCGGCGTCGTTCGCCTCGGCGATCTGCTTCTCGTACTCCATGGCCGTCTTCTGGAACTCGAGGTATTTCTGCTGGAAGGCCTGCTGCTTCTCCCTGAGCGCGTCGGCGGAGAGTATCAGCTTCTGCTTCTCGAGCTCCTCGCCCGCTTTCTTGAGGTCGTTCTGCATCATCTCGATCTTCTGCTTTTTTGCCTTCATGTCGGCCTCGAGCCTGGCCTTGGCCGATTTCCCCTCGTTCGTCTCGTTGAGGGCGCGGTTGAGATCCACATATCCCAGTTTCGTGGCGGTGGCGGACTCAGCCCTGGCGGCGCCGGCGACAAAACCGGAGACTGCAATGGCAACTGCGAGAGAGATCAAAAGCGACTTCTTCATGAACTACCTCCTCTTTTGTTTGGACACCTTAGTACAGCTGAAAGTTGCGCGCTTATAGTCTTTTTCTGACGCTTTTTCAAGCGGAATGTGAGGTGCTCGGGGCCTAGAAGAAGTTGCCTATCGTGAAGTTGAAGACGATGCTGTCCTCTCCTGCCCGGCGCTTTATCGGGAAGCCCCATTCGAAGCGAAGCGGGCCCATGGGCGAGTTCCAGCGCAGTCCGAAGCCGTAATCGAGTCTCAAATTCGTCATGCTGAAGTTCTCGTTTTCAGCGAAGGAGTTGCCCGCGTCGAAAAAGGCGACCCCGCGTATCCCGCCCTTGTCGTAGATCGGGAACTCTATCTCCTGTATGAAGAGCAGGAGCTTGTCGCCGCCGTAGACGAAGTTCTGGACCGGGCCGCCCGCGGAGGCCGGGATCCGAAGCGATGGCCCGACCGCGTTTATCCCGAAGCCCCGAAGCGAGTTCGGACCGCCCGTGAAAAACCTCTCGTAGAGCGGGACGGGCTTGTCGTTGAGGCTTTTGATCCATCCGGCCCTGGTGAACTGCTGGAATATCAGGCTCTTGTATATCGGGTAGTAGAACTGGTTGCGCAGGTTCATCCTGAAGAAGTCGTTGTCGCCGCCGAGTTTCGATCCGGAAATCTCGGCCGTTACGGAGGCGTAGTCGCCCTTCCTCGGGTAGAGCCGGTTGTCGCGGCGGTCAAATGAGAGAGTCAGCGAGACCGCGGAGGTCACGCCGGAGTCGTTCGCGCGAAATATCTGGGGAACCGCCAGAGAGAAGTCGGAGACCTTGACGTACTCGGCCTGGTAGCCGACCTGGGCGTAGAAGTAGTCAAAAAACCTGCGGCCGATGGAGATCTCGCCGCCGCTCGCTTCCCTCCTGAAGTCGGTGTAGTTGAATGCGCTTCGGTACCCGGACAGCCCGACGCTCCAGTTCGAGTCGAGGAAGTACGGGTCGGTCATGGATATCATGAAAAGCTGGCGCTTCTTGGAGAGTTCGCCGGAGATCGAGCCGGAGATGCCGTACCCGAAGAAGTTCTCCTTCTGGATCGACGCGTTGAGTATGAACTGCTCGAACGTGGAGAAGCCCGCGCTTATGTTGAACGACCCGGTCGGCTTCTCCTTCACTAATATGTTGAGGACCATCGTGTCGTCGCGGCTTCCGCGCGGCGTCGCGAAGCTGACGTCCTCGAAGAAGCCCAGCCGCATAAGCCGCTCCCGGCTGCGCCTGAGAAGCCGCTCGCTGTACCGGTCGTTTTCCATGAGCTCGAGCTCGCGGCGGATCACCTTGTCGCGGGTCGTAGTGTTACCCTCGATGTTGATTCTCTCGATCGTTATGCGGTGCCCCTTGGCTATCCGTATGTTGATGTCCGCCGTGAGCTCGTCGTCGTCGGGCGTCGTTATCGGGTTTATGCTCGAGTAGGCGTAGCCCTCGTCACCGTAGCGGTCGGTGAGCATGAGAAGATCTTCCTCGAGCGTCTTCTGCGAATAGATCTCGCCCTTTTTCGTCTTGAGGAGCGATGCGAGTTCTTCGGGGGTGGTCAGTATGTCGCCGGATATGGAGACCTTGCCCACCTTGTACTGCTGCCCCTCGTGGATCTGAAAGGTGACGAAGAGGTAGCGCTTGTCCTTGGATATAGTGACCTTCGCCGGGGAGACCTTGACCTTCAGGTATCCGTGGTTGAGGTAGAAGTAGGTCAGAAACATCGCGTCATTCTTGAGCTTCTCCTCGTCGTACTTTCCGGCGCCGGTTATGAAGCCGAAGAACGTTTTTTCCTTCGTCTTGACGACGTCCCTGAGCTCCTTGTCCTTGAAGACCTTGTTGCCTATGAAGGAGACCTTGCGGACTATGACCCCCTGGTTTTCCTTTACGTCGAAGATGAGCTTCGCCTCGCCCTGCTCGGTGGTCTCGAGGTGGTGACCCACCGAAGCGAGATAGTACCCCTTCTTGGCGTAGGCTGCGGCGATCTTCTGTTTGGAGTCTATGACCGCACGCTCGTCGAGCGCGGTGAAGGCGTGTACGGTGACGTCCTTTCGCAAATCTTCGGACTTGATCTTCTTGTTTCCGGAGAACGCGATCTCGGCGATTACCGGCTTCTCCTGCAGGGCGTAGATCAGCTTCACCCCGCCCTGGGCGGGAACCGTCTCGGCCCGGACGTCCCGGAACTGACCCAGCGCGTATAAGGCCTTTATGTCGCGGTCCACGATCGCCAGGTTCAGCGTTGCGCCGGAAGCCATCCTCACGGTGTTGCGCAGAGTGTCCTCGGGCGTCCTCACGTTGCCGGTGAACTCCACGGCCCGAACGACCGGCCCCGCAGCGAATGCGGGCAGGGGCGGAAGGCAAAGAACCAGGGCGAGCAGAAGCGAGGCCGCCGTATTTATGAATTTCAACTGATCGCGCATCGAAAGCCTTTCAAACGCGCCGCCGGTTTCAGCCGGCCGCCGGAATCTCCCCCAGGGCCCCGTCCTTCAGTTCGTAGGCCACCGGCAGCCTCGAGAGCAGGTCGCGGTTGTGCGTGACCATCACGACCGCCATCCCCCTCTCGCGGTTGAGCTTCAGCAAAAAATCGAAGATCTGTTCCCCCGTCTCATGGTCGAGGTTT
>DAONII010000005.1:18809-19547 GCA_035405085.1 bacterium
CGGCTCGTCCGCAAGAATCAGAGGCGGGTTCATGACCGTTGCCCTTGCAATAGCTACCCTCTGCTGCTCCCCGCCCGAGAGCATCGCCGGCCTGTGAGCCGCCCTGGCGGAGAGGCCGACGACGTCAAGCGCCTCGAGAGCCAGCTTAAGCGCCTCCCGCTTCCCCTTTCCGGCTATGAGAGCCGGGAGCATCACGTTTTCGGCGGCGGTGAACTCGCTGAGGAGGTGGTAGAACTGGAAGACGAAGCCCAGGCTGCGGTTTCGGAAGCGCGCGATTTCCTCCGGGCCCATCCGGCACAGCTCCTCTCCGTCAGCCCTCACCTCTCCGGACGTCGGCCAGTCCAGGGCGCCCAGTATGTGCAGCAGTGTGGATTTTCCGCTGCCGGAAGCCCCGAATATTCCGGCCATCTCCCCTTCGCGCAATACGAAATCGAGGTCGCGCAGCACCTCGACCGGAGAGGCTGCGTCCTCGTAGACCTTCGAAACTTTTATCGCCTCCAAAAGCGACATCTATCTTTTCGCGACTCGCCTCTTGCGGCCCGTGCCGACGGAACGGGCCGGCGATATGCTGTCGACGGATAGGCTATCTGGCTATTCGCAAACCCTCGGCGATCGGAACCCCCGCGAGTCTCCTCGACGCGAACCTCGACGTCAAAAAACCGATCCCCAGGCAAAAGAGGGCTATCATTCCGCATATAAAGGGGGAAATGTCAATCGGAAGGGCCTCGATAAGATATA
>DAONII010000006.1:0-19455 GCA_035405085.1 bacterium
CCGCACCGGTAGCGCAGTCGCCCCCGGCGAAGACCCCGGGCCTGCTCGTCTCGAAGGTGTCGGTGTTTACGTCGAGCGTCTTCCACCTCGTGAGCTTTATGCCCGCCTCCTCCGGGCTCACGCACTCCGCATCCACCCCCTGGCCTATTGCGGAGATCACCGCGCTGGCCTTCACCACGAACTCGGAGCCGGCCTTCGGAACCGGGCGGCGCCTGCCCGAGGAGTCGGGCTCACCGAGCTCCATGCGTATGCAGGTGAGCTCCACGCCGTCGTTCGTCTTCGCCATGCCTGTGGGGGCGGCCAAAAACTCCATCCTCACGCCCTCGTGCTCGGCCGCTTCGATCTCTACCGTGTTCGCCGGCATCTCCTTTCGCGTGCGGCGGTAGAGGATCGTAACGTTCGACGCTCCGACGCGCAGCGCGGTCCGCGCGCAATCGATGGCCGTGTTTCCTCCCCCGACCACCACGACGTCCTTCCCTATTTTCACTTTTCTGCCGAGGGCCACGTCCTCCAAAAAACCTATGCCCGGGATGGCGCCCCCCTCGCGTTCTCCCTCCACGCGCATGTCACTCGCCTGCTGTGCGCCTATCGCGAGGAATACCGCATCGTTCTCCGAAAGAAGCGATTCGAGCGTGAAGTCGCTGCCGAGTCTCTTTTCACACTCAATTTTCACGCCCATCCGGGCGATGACGTCTATCTCCTTCGCGAGGACATCGGGCGGCAGGCGGTAGGCGGGTATGCCGTAGCGGAGCATACCTCCGGGCTCCGGGTGGGAGTCGTAGACTACGACGTCGTGCCCCTCGATCCTTAAGTAGAAAGCGGCCGAGAGGCCTGAGGGCCCGGCACCGACCACGGCCACCCTCTTGCCGGTCGCCTCGCCGGTGCGCGGCACATAGGGAGTCGGCTTCATGAGGTCCACGTCTGCGATGTAGCGTTTCAGAAAGCATATCGAAACCGCGTCGTCGGAACACAGGCGCCTGCACTGCTCCTCACAAGGGCGCGGGCAGACGCGGCCGAGGCTCGCCGGAAAGGGCAGAGCCTCCTTGATCAAGCGGATCGCGTCCTCCTCCCTCTTCGTGGCGAGAAGCGATATGAAGCCGGGGATGTCGATACCAGCCGGGCACTTTACCTGGCAGGGGCCGCGGCAGTCTCCGACGTGGTCGGAGAGGATGAGCTCGACGCAGGTCTTTCTCGACAGGCGAACCCGCTCCGAATCCGTGTTCACGACCATCCCATCGGAGACGAGCGTCGAACACGAAGGGACAAGGCGTGGGGATCCGGCCACCTCCACGACGCAGATGAAGCAGGAGGCGTAGGGCGCCAACCCCTCCTGGTGGCACAGCGTGGGTATGGAAATGCCGTTTCTCTTCGCGACCGAGAGTATGGTCTCGCCCGGCTCGCAGCCGACCTCTTTCCCGTCCAGCGTGATCATGATGGCCATCGTCGATTCCCTTGTGTCATTTACTGCATCCCGAAGGGATCTCGCGCTTAAGGGGACGCGCGCCTAGCATCATCTAACCTCTACCGCGTCCACCGGGCAGACCTGCGCGCATGCCCCGCAGCGGGTGCATCTCCCCTCATCTATAACGTGGATTTTCTTTTTCTCACCGCTTATGCACCCCGTCGGGCAGACCCGTATGCACGCTCCGCAACCGATGCACTTCTCGGGCGATATCGAATATCTTATCAGCGCGCGGCACTTTCCTGCAGGGCACCTGCGCTCCTTTATGTGCGCCTCGTATTCGTTTCGGAAATATCTTATCGTAGTGAGCACCGGATTCGGGGCGGTCTGCCCCAGCCCGCACAAACTCGCCTCGACTATCCTGCCCGAGAGCTCCTCCAAAAGTTCGATGTCCCCTTCTGCACCCTCCCCCTCTGTGATGCGGGTGAGGATCTCGAGCATCCTGCGCGTGCCTATCCTGCAGAAGGTGCACTTCCCACAGCTCTCGTTCTGCGTGAAGTTCAAAAAGAATCTCGCGATGTCGACCATGCAGGTTCGCTCGTCCATCACGACCATGCCGCCCGAACCCATTATAGCGCCTGTGGCGCAAAGCGCATCGTAGTCGACGACCGTGTCCATCAGCCTTGCGGGGATGCAGCCCCCCGACGGACCGCCCAACTGCACCGCCTTGACCGGAAGGCCCGACGACGTCCCGCCGCCTATCTCCTCTACGACATCTCTCAGCGAAACGCCCATCGGCACCTCGACAAGGCCACCGCGCTTTATGTCGCCGGCGAGCGCGAAGACCTTCGTCCCCTTGCTCTTCGCAGTGCCCATCGAGGCGAACGCGGCGCCGCCGTTTGCAATTATCCACGGCACGTTCGCGTATGTCTCCACATTGTTTATGTTCGTCGGCTTTCCCCAGAGGCCCGACTGCGCGGGAAAAGGAGGGCGAACGCGCGGCATCCCGCGCCGGCCCTCTATGGATGATATGAGCGCGGTCTCCTCGCCGCAGACGAACGCGCCTGCCCCTTCCTTCACCTCCACGTCGAACGAGAAGGAGCTTCTGCATATGCCTTTTCCCAGGCAGCCCTTTCGTCGCGACTGTTCTATCGCTATGCCCAGCCTCTTGAGCGCAAGGGGGTACTCCGCGCGGCAGTAGACGTATCCCTTTGAGGCGCCTATCGCGTACGCGGCTATCGTCATCCCCTCCAGCACTCGGTGCGGGTCGCTCTCGAGGATCGAACGGTCCATGAAAGCGCCGGGATCCCCCTCGTCGGCGTTACAGACGACGTACTTCTCTTCACCCGCGGCCTCTCGCGCGAAGCTCCACTTCACGCCGGTTAAAAAACCCGCACCACCCCTTCCGCGAAGGCCGGAGCTCTTGATCTCCTCTATGATGCGCTCGGGTGAGAAGTCGGAGAGCACCGACTTCAGTGCGCCGTAGCCGCCCGCCTCCTCGTAATCATCTATCGCCTCCGGGTCGACTCTCCCGCAGTTCGAAAGCACTATCCTCTTCTGCCTCGAAAAGAACGCGCCGCCCTCGCCGTCTTCCTGGCCTATCACCTTTTCGTCTATCCGCCTGCCTTGTGCGACGTGCTCGGCGACTATCCTCTTTGCCGATGCCGCATCCACGTCCCCATATAGGGTCCGCGTTCCGTCGGCAGCTACCAGTTCGACCATCGGCTCGCGGTGGCACATCCCCATGCAGCCGGTCTTGGTGACCTTAAAGCCCAGCCCCAGCTTCTTTGAAGCGAGCTCGAAGAATGCGCACACCGGCCCGGCCCCGGAAGCCATGCCGCAGCTCCCCATGCCGACCAGTACCTCCGTGACCGCATCGGCACGGGATTCAGCGCGCACCGCATTCAGGCCGCAGAGCGGATCCCGCCCCGTCTCCGACCCCCCGGCCGATCCCTTGCGGAAGGAATCCAGGACACGCCCTACCTTGGACCTCTTAAGCTTTCCGTGTATTTCGTCTTCTATCATCACGACCGGGGCCAAAGAGCAGCAGCCGAGGCAGGCCACGTTCTCAACCGTGAACATCCTGTCCGCACTCGTGCCGCCTTCAGGGGATATTTCGAGAAGCTCGGATAGCCGGTCCGAAATCGCCTGTGCGCCGGCCACATGGCAGGCGGTGCCGTGGCAGACCTTTATCGTATGGCGGCCGACCGGCGACAGCTTGAATTGAGTGTAGAAGGTGGCCACGCCGTAGAGCTCCGCGGCCGGGATGCCGGTCCTATGAGAGAGATGAAGCAGCCCCTCGAGCGGCAGATATCGGAACCTGCGCTGGATCGCCTGAAGTATGGGGATAGTTGCCGACCGGCTCTTGCCGTAGATCCCAATTATCTCGTCGATGGCGCCAGGGTCGAAACTCATATCGCTCCGTATCGGGGTGGGGAGCTAAAGCATTATCCCGTAGAAAATACGCTGTCAATGAATGAGGCCCGAACCGTCGCCCCGCAAACTTTTGTCTGAGCGCTCTTTACGCGGTTTCTCAAAACTGGTATCCACCGCACATGGAAATCCAGGAGGCGGCGCCTCTTTCACCCACACGGAAGCTGCACCCGGCGCTGTCGGCATTTCGCCACAGAAATTTCCGCATATTCTTCACCGGGCAGACCGTTTCGCTAATAGGCACGTGGTCCCAGAGCCTGGCGCTATCCTGGCTGGTCTGGAGAATCACGCACTCCCCCGCGTGGCTCGGCGTCATCGGATTCACGGTGCAGTTCCCGATGCTGCTCTTCGGCCTTGCGGGGGGCTGGGCCGCCGACCGCTTCGACCGCAGATACTCCCTCATCCTGATGCAGACGCTGTGCATGCTTCAGGCGATCGTGCTGGCCGCCCTGACGCTCTCCAATATGGTCACGCTCTGGCAGATCTTCTCGCTCTCGGTGATGCTTGGCATCGTATACGCGTTCGAGTTTCCCCTTAGACAGACCTTCGTGATGGATATGGTAGGTAAGCGCGACCTTCTGAACGCCGTGTCGCTCAATGCCGGCATGATTCACTCCACGAGGATAGCGGGTCCGGTGGCAGCGGGAGCCATAGTGGCGTGGAAGGGCGAGGGGATATGCTTTCTCTTCAACGCCTTGACGTTCCTCTCCCTCATAGCCGCGCTAGCGATGATCGACCCCAAAAGCCTGATACCGGCCCAAAGGGAACCGTCGAACATGTTCAGCTCCATTCGCGAGGGGCTGGGTTTCATGAACCGGCAGCCCAAGGCCAAAATGGGGCTCATCCTGACGGCGGCGGTTTCAATTATAGGCATGTCCTACATACCCCTGATGCCGATATACGCCGACCTCATATTCGACAGGGGGTCGGTGGGCCTTGGCTGGCTCATGGGGTCATCCGGCGCTGGGGCCCTGCTCGGAGCATTGTGGCTCGCAGGCAGGAGCTCGAGCGAAAAGCTTCTTACGCTCTCGTGCGCGGCTGCGACCCTCTTTTCGGTCGCGCTGATGGTCTTTTCACAGATGCCTTCGATCTGGCTCGGGATGCCCCTTCTCTCCGCGGTGGGTTTCTTCGCCACCATACATTACTCGACCATAAACACCCTCTTGCAACACAACGTGCCCGATAAGCTAAGGGGCAGGGCTATGAGCATCTTCACCACCATAGCGATGGGGCTCGCCCCCTTTGGTATCCTCACCTCCGGTCTGACGGCAAAATTCCTTGGCGCACCGACAACCGCGCTATTACTCGGCACCGGATGCCTTATCGCATCGACGGCTATATGGATAAAGGCGAGGGCAATCGACGAGGGCCTATGAAAACGGCATGGGCGTCAATAAAACCGACCCTGTCACCGCTTTTCGTCAATAAATTGACAAAAATCAACCAAAACAGAACCTACGCTTCCCGCGCTGCAAAATTTTATCTTTAAAAACAAACAGTTTTAATCTCATCCATTTGTGATCCCTTGGCACAATCGTTGCTGTAAAAGTGTTCAGCAAGCTTTTCATGTGGGGGACAAAGGCTATGAAGCGAAAAAGGGCTCATCAGAAATTTTTAGATCAACTCAAAGACGCCATCGCTTCCTTACGGCACATGAGGCCCGGCGAGGTCCACGTGCTGAGCATAGATGCCAACTACGGGCGGTACAGAATAGTCATCGGCCCCGAAGATGCGCTGAGCAGCGCTAAGCGTGAAAACAAGAGGCCCATAGAGATAAACGGCGAGATCCATCACATCTTCGTTTCGCCCAGAACGATGCGCATCCACCCATCACGCCGCCAGGTCGAGCACAACATGAAGGACACGGTCATAATGCGCGACCTCTCGATACACCTGGTCGACCCCAGGGGGGACGGATCCCATGTCGAGGCAAAGGGAAACGGCGAGCTGAAGGCCCGAGAGTGCATAAACCTTGCGGGTGAGATCGGTCAGAAGATAATCGAGAAAACCTCCCGGGACGACCATATGATGATGGCCGCTTACCGGATAGTTCAGCGGGATATCCTGAAGGCCTTGAAGGAGAGGCCGCCTGAAAAGACCGAGGATTGAAACACAGGGGTCCAAGAGGGATCGAGGGAAAGAAACGGGGCGCACGTTGCGCCCCGTAATTTTTCGCATCCTGTTTTTTGAATCTACCCGATCTGCTCTGATCCGTCGTTGAGCGTGGCCTCAAGCCCCATGTTGACCTTCTGATCGCCGCTCTCGATTTTTACCGGCTCGGGCTCCGTGGCCTTGAGCCCGGCATCGATTCCGCCCTCGGAGACACCCCATATGCCGGAGAAGGTCTTCGTCTCGTTTATCAACTTCGGGTCGGATATCACGCCCCAAGCGGTATCGTTTGATATCGAGCCGCGGTCGACATAATCGAAACGGAGGCCTAGCTCGTCGCGCTTTTTGTTAGCCCTTTCCGCTATAGCCGATTTGACGACCTCCCTGCCGAGCCAATGCATGGACTTTCCGCCGTCCTCATAAGCCTCGGCGACGTCGTCCGGTATATCGCCGGCCTTTATCCTGCTGAACATCTCGATACCCTTCTCCTCGCCGTATTCGTTCAGCACCTCGGCGAGTTCATCCTTGTCGACGCTTTTGCCGATTGAGACGGCTATCTCTGTCCCGCCCGCTCTCGATACGGAACCGCCCTTCTGCTGCGTTGGCTGGGTCGGGCTACCCATGCTCGGCGGCTGAAGGTTGAGCCCCTGTCCGACGGTGCCAGCGTACTGCTTTTCCGACAGGCCCTTCAAAAGGGCACCCATCGTCTCCTTCGTCTTCTGCGACGAGGCCGCGTACTGCTCGCGCACGGTCGGTTTCTTCTCAACGCTCTCACCCGACACAACGGATACCGGACTCTTAACATTGCTCACGCTCATGAAACGCTCCTCCAGGGAAGCCCCTGTCCTTATACGTTATCGGCGGGAAGCCACCCCCAAGTTGCTAAAAAAAGAAGCGCCGGGCGCGCCGGCTTGAACCTAAAAGACTAAATATATCGGAAGGTTGCAGCTGAAGGAGCTACAGCTCGCGGCGCTCCTCGAAGGCCCGGGACAGGGTGGAGGAATCCACGTATTCGAGGTTCCCCCCGACGGGCATCCCGGAGGCGAGCCTCGTCAGCTTTATGCCGGTGGGCTTTATCAGGCGCGACAGATAAAGGGCGGTGGCCTCGCCTTCGACGTTGGCGTTCGTCGCTACGATGACCTCGCGAACCGCCCCTCCCTCGAGGCGCCGGAGCAGCTCCGCTATCTTCAAATCGTCGGGCCCTATCCCGTCGAGCGGCGAAAGCGAACCGTGAAGGATATGATAGCGTCCGCGGAACGCGCGCGTCCTCTCGACCGCAAGTACGTCGGAGGGCTCCTCCACTACGCAGATCACGTCCGGCTCACGGCGGGGGTCGCTGCAGGTGGAGCACGGGTCGGCCTCGGTCAGGTCCATGCATACGGAACAGAGCCTCACGCGCTCCTTGACGTCTAGGACTGCGCCGGAGAGCGATCGGGCGTATTCATCCGGCTGGCGGAGGATAAAAAAAGCAAGGCGCGTGGCGGTTCGCTCACCTATGCCGGGCAACTTCGCAAGTTCATGTACTAGCCGGTCTATCGGAGTCATCCAATCCTTCCCCGCCATCCGCCGCTCATAGTTCAAGGATCAACCGAACATATTCCCCAAACCGCCCAGGCCGCCCAGCATACCGCTCATCTCGCGGTTGACCGCATCGCCGGCCTTCCTGAAAGCCTCGTTTACAGCGGCGACGACAAGATCCTCGAGCATTCCCACGTCGGACGCGGCAACTATGGACGGATCTATCGTGACTTTCAAAACCTCGTGCTTTCCGTTAACGGAGGCCGTAACCATCCCGCCGCCTGAGCTGGCCTCGAAGGTGAGGGAGGCGAGCGCCTTCTGCTTTTCGGCCATCGTCTTCTGCATCTCCTGCGCCTGCTGCATTAGCTTCTTCATGTCCATCTTCATTTAGCACCCCGTGCCGTTAGAGTTCGATTCAACGAGATCAGCCACGACGGGTCACTTCTCCCCGTCGACCTTCACGTCATGCACCTGCGCGTTCAAGATGTCGGCGGCCTGCCTCACGATATCGCTGCCCAGCGCCTCGCGCATCATCTCCTTCTTCTTCTCGCCGCGCGGTCCATGCGCCGGGGCCTCGTCGCTCCTGCCCACCGCGAGCTTCATAGGCCTTTTGAAGAAGGTTGCAAACAGGCTCTCGGCCTGGGTCTTCCTAGCCTCCTCGGTAAGCATATCCGCATAGAGCGGGTTGTCGAACATGACCTTGACGATGCCGTCATCTATGCCCACGAGCACCCCGTGCTGGAGCACGGACGCGACCTGCGGGCGCTCACCTACTATCCAGCGCATGAACTCCTGCCAGCGCCTCTCGGCATCGACGTCGGTAGGCGACATCACGGGGGCGAAGGTGGGCGTCGCAGCGGCGGCCGCCGCCTTTGCCTGGCCCTTCGCGGCCCCCCTCCCCTTTGCGGGATCGTCTGCCGAAGGGGGCGACGAAGCAGCCGGCCTGCTTGCAAAGGAAGCGGGCGACCTCGCCTCCGCGCCCGAAAGCGCATCGAGCTTCGCGACTATCTCCTCAATGGGCCGTACCGGCCCGACTCGGCAAAGCCTTATTAGCCCGACCTCGACGAGCATCCTCGGAAACTGCGAGCGCGCTATCTCCTCGGCAACCCGGTACCACAGGGAGAACATCTGATGAAACTCCGGGGCACCCGCGTCCTTCGACCCGGCTCCCCTCATCATACCCTTTAACCTCGATATCTCGTCTGGAACGAGGTCGGTCGCCTTGTCCCCTTCGCCGCACTCGGAGAGCACCACCATGTGGCGCAAGAGCTCGAGGATGTCGGCCGCAAAACGCGAGAGGTCGGCGCCGGTCGCGAACACCTCGCTCAAGACCTCGAGCGCGCGCTCCGGATCGCGCGAGAGGACGGCCTCCATCGTGTCGAAGAGGCGCTTGCGGTCCAGAAAGCCCAACATAGACTTGATTGTGTCGGCGGTGACCTTTTGCCCTGAAAAGGCTATCGCCTGATCGAAGAGCGATTCGGCGTCGCGAAGGCTGCCCGTCGCTTCGCGCGCTATCAGGTTCAGCGCCGTCTCCTCAACATCCACATTCTCGTCTCCCGCTATCCTCGAGAGCGTAGACGAGATATCGGAAGGGGATATTCGGCGGAAGTCGTAGCGCTGACAGCGCGAAAGGATCGTTGCGGGAATCTTGTGAGGCTCGGTCGTGGCGAAGATAAAGACCACATGTGCGGGGGGCTCCTCGAGCGTCTTGAGCAGAGCGTTGAAGGCGTTCCCGGAAAGCATGTGGACTTCGTCGATTATGTAGATCCTGTACCTGCCGGATGACGGCATGTAGCGCGCCCGCTCGCGCAGCTCGCGCACGTCGTCGACGCCGGTGTTCGACGCGCCGTCGATCTCCTGCACGTCGAGGGAGGCCGAAGAGGATATCTCCATGCAAGGCTTGCACTCGCCGCAGGGCTCCTCGCCCCTTTTTTTCTCGCAGCACAGGGCCTTGGCCAGGATCCTGGCGACTGTCGTCTTGCCGGTGCCCCGCACGCCGACGAAGAGGTAGGCGTGGTGAAGCCTGCCCGCCGCCAAGGCGTTCTTGAGCGTCGTGGTAATGTGCTCCTGACCCACCACTTCGGCGAAGGTCTGGGGGCGATATTTTCTGGCGAGAACCTGGTAAGTCATAAAGGCGGTGATTGGTGATTAGTGATTAGTGATTAGTGATTAGTGATTCGTAATTGACGACGGACGGTTGGCAACCTCAAATCACCGATCACCAGTCACCAGTCACCAATCACCGGAAAAAAGAGGCGGCCAGGTTGAACCACGGCACATCGGAACCAGCGGGTACCGTTGCTCCCTTCCGGGCCTGGCGGGGTTCGCCGCCGCCTGATCGCATGGGACCCGGCCGCCTTTTTTCCGAAATCGAAATTGTCAATTGAGTCGGGGGGTTATAAACAGATGGATCGCGGCAGCGCAAGGGAATTGCGCCGGCCGGGGATCCCAAATCCCGAAGAAAAAAAACGCACAACTTTTCGGGGGGATATGCGAAAACAGGTTGCAGGCAGACGCCTGCGCCAGGAGGCCCTGATGACGGAAAAGACCTACGGCATAGTCCCGAAAAGCGCGCTCGAGAAACTCGACTCGCGTCTCTGCGGCTCGGAGGACTACCGCAAGGACGCCCCGTACTGCAAAAAGACGCGCGAGGATATAAATCTCAACGACTATAAGAAGAGCAAATACGGGGACTATTTCTACTTCACGCCTTTGCAGGTCCAGTTCTGCACCGACTTCAACGACTGGTACCACAATATAAACGACCAGGGGGACTCCTGCGCTGTGGTCGCGTCGACGGCAGCCGATGCCGAGGACTTCGAGGCCCTCATCGAGGGGCGAAGGAAGGCGGCAGAACTCGCCGCCCCGGTAAAATCCGAATCGGAGATATTCGAGGATCTGATGGGCACGCTTTCAAGGTCGCAGCAGCGCTCCGCGGGTGTGCGCGAACGCATGCAGGCAAAGGCCAGGGAACTGTACGATGAGATGACCCGCGCACGCGAAGCGGCGGCGAAGGAGCTGGCGGACCTTGACAGCAGGCTCACCGCGAGGATTAACGCCGGCACGAAGATGTGCGCGGATGTCGATCCGAAGGTACTCAAGCGGATAGCCCTCGACTGCAAAAACCTCCTCGACGAGCACAAGGATGTCGTCGAAACGAGGGAGACATGGAAGAACAGGCTGATCGGCCTTCTGACCGCGGGCATCTACTTCGTTTTGGACGGGCGCTACCGGCGCGGCAAGGATTCCTTCAGGGACAAATGGGACGAATCGAAAAAAGCGGGCGACGGATTCTTCACGCGGCTGTTAAAGGCCCTTGAGGCCGGATATGCCGCTTCGAAGCCCAGCCCCGCCGAATACACCACGGACGGCTACCCCGCGCCGGAAACTATTCCGGAAATCGGCGAGCCGATGGATGCAGAGGGGTACGATCCGCTGATGACCGAAGAAACGCCTGTCTGGGAAACGACGGCACAGGAGGAAACCGGGATCAAAGAGCCCGCATACGATATAAAACCGGGCTTCAACCTCGCGAAGCTTGCCCACGACTCCGAGGAGCTGCTCTACTCGATACTCGAGCTCGGAAAAAACATGGCCGGGAGCGACCTGACGTCGGTGAAGGTCATAGAGTCTGCCCTCCAAATGAGCTACGCAAGCGACCAGGAAAAATTCCAGAGCATCGTGCCGATCCTCAAGAGCGATGCAACGCTTCAGCTGATAGAGATAGCCGGCGCCAACCTCGACCACGACTTCTACGACGAATTCATACCGTCGGCCTCCTCGACACTCACCGAGGCGGCGGAGCTCTTCAGCGCTGGAAAGAACGAAGAGGCAAAAACACTGCTCCTTGCCCTCAAGGAATCGCTCGAACCCATAGACGACAAGAACAGGAACTTCAGCTGGACACTGAACCGCCTGAGATCGATCGAGGAATCCGCCGAAAACATGCTCATAATGCCTGAGGAAAGCTCCGCCTTCAGGAAGGACCTCATCACGCGCCTGCGCGCGATGAACCATGACGTGGGCAACAACGCAGCCTCCATAGGCGGAATCCTGTCAATGATGGACACGCCGGAAATGTTCGTGGATTTCATGAAGAGCTCGAGGATATCCTTCAATCATTCGATGCTGGATTCAATAGTCCACTCCGCTGTTTCGATGAACAAGCCCGAGGCCACAAGGCGCGGCGTGGAAATCAAAATCGCCTCTTCGGTTGCAAAGCTCCCCGTTCCTAAATCAATTCGAAAGGATCTCTACAGGGTGGTCTTCGAGGCGATCCAAAACGGCGTGAAATACAGCGACCCGGCAAAGTCAAACAGGTCGGTCTTCGTCAATGTGAAGCGCGAGGAGGAGAGCCTGCTCTTCACGATACGCGACAACGGCGTCGGCATGTCCGAGGAGCAGGCAAGGCTCATCCAGGAAGAGCCCGGCTTGCGCTTCCACCCCGAGCTCGCCCCCGGAACCGGCAACGGCGTTCGCGGAACGATCCTCGGCCTCTCGGGTAAAAACGGATGGGATGTCACGTACAAGCCCCGCCCGGGGGAGGGCACCACCGTCATCGTCAAGGTAGACACGTCGAGGTGGGCCGACGAATCGGGCAAGGGGGGAACCGGGGCAAACTACACCGGAGGGTCGGCCAATGGCGAGGCAAGGCGCTTCGGCGGAGTCGCCTCCTCTGGCACCAGCGCGAAGGAGCACAGGTCAACCGAGGAAAAAAAGCTTCTCGTCGATTCAAACGAGAGCGACGCCTTACAAAACAAAGCGATCACGGGCGGCAACGCGGCGGTTCAGGGCGCAGCCACGATGGTCGGCAAAGGCGTGAAGACGACCGGCGGGAAGTAGCATCAGCTCAGGATTCTTCAGACACCTTCGCCCTCAGGCGCTTCTTCTCGGATTGAGATCGCTTGTCGGAGAGCATCTTCTCCTTCGCGCGCTTCGAGCGGCGCCTCTTCTGCTTCGCTATCTTCCAGCGCTTCTTCTCGGCAGCGCTCTTCGATCCCAGAAGCCTCTTCTCGACCTTCTCGCACAGGATACGGCGCGCGTGAAAGCGGTTCTCGGCCTGGCTTCGGGCGATCTGGCACTTTACCTCGATGCCGGTCTGGGCATGGCGAAGGACGACGCAGGTTGCGACCTTGTTCACGTTCTGGCCGCCGGCGCCCGATGAGCGCACGAAGTGCTCCGCGATGTCGCGCTCGAAGATGCGAGCCAAGCGCATCCTGGCTGCGAGCTCTCTCGATTTCGAGGCCGATACGGGCATGGGCGAAGGATAGCCTAAAAGAGGTAAAAAAAGAAGGGTCACGAACAAAACCCGCGTGGCTTCTCACCCTACCCCACACCGCAAAAGAGAAGGGGCCCGAAAAAACCGGGCCCCTTCTCTTTTGCGGAGGGAGTGGGATTCCCCCCTCCGCATACGCCCGCCGACACACACCTCAACTCCGTCGGCGGTCGCTCCGGGGATCCGCATCCGTAATCGCACCGGGCGCACAAACCGCGCCCGCTGCTCAACGGCTGCGTAGAACCCGCGTGGCTTCTCACCCTACCCCACACCGCAAAAGAGAAGGGGCCCGAAAAAACCGGGCCCCTTCTCTTTTGCGGAGGGAGTGGGATTCCCCCCTCCGCATACGCCCGCCGACACACACCTCAACTCCGTCGGCGGTCGCTCCGGGGATCCGCATCCGTAATCGCACCGGGCGCACAAACCGCGCCCGCTGCTCAACGGCTGCGTAGAACCCGCGTGGCTTCTCACCCTACCCCACACCGCAAAAGAAAAGGGGCCCGAAAAAACCGGGCCCCTTCTCTTTTGCGGAGGGAGTGGGATTCGAACCCACGGTACCTTTAGGGTACACACGCTCTCCAGGCGTGCCGATTCAGCCGCTCTCGCATCCCTCCTGTAAACATTTCAAAGACCCGCGGCTCCGGCGCGATTAAGGCAGACCTAAAAACGTGGGTTAAAAGCCTATTTGCCCCAGATATTCGTTATCTCGCCGGTCTTTTTGTCGACCATCACTATATGATACTTTCCGGACTCGTCCGTGCCTGTCTTTAAGGCATAGCGATCGACGGCCACGTATATCACGATCAGGATGAACAGGACTGCCAGAAGAATCTTGCGCATAGCCGCACCCCCTTTCCTTTGGGGGCAAAGTATATGCAACGGCGGCCGGGTAAATCAATCCTTATGTGGGCGGCCGCCGAAAATACCGGCCTTCGGGCCGGGGAATGGATCGACTGCAGAGGAGGTTACCCTAGGCGTAACTAAGCGGGTTGCACATCCGCCGCGGAGCGCCTAGGATAGCCGACAGAGGAGCTCAAAATGGGCCAAATACAGCTGGAGGTCTCCGCCATCCTGCGGCTTTTCGAAAAGCTGGCCGACGGGGTGCTGGTGATAGACAACTCCTGGAACATCGTCTTCGCAAACAGCCAGGCGCGCACATACCTCAACATACCCGCTTCCGCCGAAAGGGTCAGTGAGGACCTCATCCCTAAGCTTTCGAACCAGTTCGTCCTCTCCACTGAGCTCATCGACCTAGCGATAGACGACGAGCAGAGCGTCGCCTTCGAGGCCTCGAACAGACCCGAGCTGTCATTCGACATGGTGCTCTCCATATATATGAGCAGGAGCACGAAGGACGGCCTGCGCTTCCTCATCATCCGCGACGTTACGGAGGAACAGCGCGAGGAATTCCTCAAGAGAAGTTTCCTCTCGCTCATCTCCCACAAGCTTCTGACGCCGATCACTGTGACAAAAGCCGCGCTGGAGAACATGAAGGCCGGCGTTTTGGGACAGACCACGGACAAACAGGATGGGGCTCTCGGCAAATGCCTCGAAAGGATGAACAGGCTCTCCAGGATGGTGAACCGCCTCTCCGAATACACCCAGCTGCTTGGGCAACAACCCGGCGCACGGCTGCCGCTCATCGACGCGCTCAAGACCGCACGGGATTTCTGCGAGGAATTCTGCTCCAGGCCGATTGCGAAAGGCATAGAGCTGCGTGTCGAGGCGGCCGAGTGCGACGCCACCGTCGCCGCGCGCGAATCCCAGCTCAGCGCCGTTTTCGAGAACCTCTTCGACAATTCGATAAAATTTTCCAGCGGAGAGAGGGTGAACATTTCGGTAAGAGGGGAACGGATCGCCGGCTCCGGGGAATTCTGTTTGACCGTGCGCGACGACGGCCCCGGGATCCCGCCCTCCGTGAAGGCGAACGTCTTCAAGGAGTTCGCCCAGCGCGACGACGACTTCACCGGCAACACGGAGGGACTGGGGCTGGGCCTGCCGATGGTAAAAAACATAATGAACCTCTTCGGCGGGAGGGTCGAGATAGATAGCACCACCGGAAGCGGCACCTCGGTCATGCTCTTTTTCCCTCCTGTCTGATGAGGACTGGCAGGCATCCGCCCATTTTCACGTTGCGCTGTATTTTGGGGTGTGCTGTATTCCGCCGGCTTTTGACAGGAGAGGTGCCGGAGCGGCCGATCGGGGCGGTCTCGAAAACCGTTGTCCTTCGAAAGGAGGACCGTGGGTTCGAATCCCACCCTCTCCGCAAAAGAGAAGGGGCCCGGTTTTTCGGGGCCCCTTTTCTACTTCTTCCTCAACCCCCTGAAGAAATCGCTCAAGAGCCTTGCGCACTCCTCCTCGAGGACTCCGGGTACAACCTCGATCTGGTGGTTGAGCCTCGGGTCGTTCGAAACGTCGTAGAGCGAACCCATAGCGCCCGCCTTCGGATCGCGGCATCCGAAGACCACCCGCAGGATCCTCGCCTGCAGCATCGCGCCGGCACACATGAGACACGGCTCGCATGTGACGTATATAGTCACATCCTCCAGCCGCCAGCTCATCTGCTTCTTAGCAAGCTCCTCGATGAGCAGAAGCTCCGCGTGGCCCAGCGGGTTGTGTGTTCGCTCGCGCAGGTTTCCGGCGCGGCCAGCGATCTTCCCGTCTGAAACAGCCACCGCGCCTATCGGAACTTCGCCTGCCTCCGCCGCGGCGGTGGCCTCCGCTATCGCCTCGCTCATCCAGGTTTTATGCTCATCAGCCGTCTTCATCGCCAAGCTTCCTCCCGCGCATCAACCGCAAAATAGCGCCCTGTGCATATCTCCTGCAACTCATTTTCCAAAAAAACTGCGCGCAAATTCCAAAAAGCAGTTGCAATCGGAGAGGCGTTTCCCCATTATGCGCGCCCTATGTTACTACAATATCTCCCTTTGTCGAACCTGAACCTCGCGGACGACAGCTTCCGCATAACCTATGCGCCGAGGCTCAACTCCCTCAAGCGCTCGATCAGGACAGTAGGCCTGATTTCTCCGATAAACGTCCGTCACACGCCGGAGGGAACCTACCAGATCGTCACCGGCTACAAGCGCACGCTCGTTCTGCAGGAGCTCGGTCGCCAATCCGTACCGGCGCTCGTGCACGAGCCGGCCGACCTTTCGCCGACCCAGGCGTTTTTGTGGAACCTGCACGACAACGCCATCACGCGGCAGCTCAACCTCATCGAGAAGAGCACGGCAATAGTCAAGCTCTCGCACTTCTACTCTATGTCCGAGGAGGACCTGGTAAAACAGTTCCTGCCGCTGCTCGAGGAGGAACCGAGCTACAAGATCCTGCACAACCTCCTCTCGCTCGCGAATCTGACCGAGCCGATGAAAAACCACGTCGTGATGAGCGATCTGGCCCTCTCGTCGGCCGCGCGCATAGCCGAATTCTCTCCGTCCACCCAGCAGTCGCTGCTGCCGGTGCTGGCCCATATACGCCCGTCCACGAACAAGTTAAACGAGCTGCTCTCGCTCATCCGCGAGATATCCGCGCGCGACGGCTGCACGGTGGAGGAGATACTCTCCCGCTACCAGCTCCTTCAGGTCGTGGCCGACGTGAACACCGCGCCCACCGACAAGCTTCGCGCGCTGCGGCAGGCGCTTAGGGGCTTGAGGCTCCCGCAGCTTTCCGAGCGCCAGAAGCAGCTCGCATCTCTCATAGACAGCCTGAACCTCCCGGAGTCGGCGAAGCTCTCCGCCGACCCGTATTTCGAAAACCAGAAGATGAAACTCGAGTACCAATTCAGCCAGCCCGAGGAGCTCACCCACCTGATCAACAAGATCCAGGAGGCCTTCTCGCGGCAGCAGTGGCACCAGATCTTCGACTGGTACCGGGCCTAGGCGATGGCTTCCGCGCTCCCCTCAAACGTAAAGCGCCTGCAGAGGCGCTCGCCTGCAGCCTCCCCGTTCGAGATAGAGCAGGTCTGGGTCGACCGCGCCGTGGAGAGCCACCCCGGCGCCATCCGCATGCTCTCCAAACTCGGGGGCGTGCCGTGCGAGGTCGTGGACGACCCGGCGCTTCTCAAGCACCGCGGCTCCCTCTCGGAGGCGAAGCGCCAGCTCCTCCTCACCGCGCATCGCGGCGGCGCGTTCAAGCCCTGCCAGGGAATCACCCGGGAGCACCTCTGCTGCAACTACCGCGTCATCGACCTCGTGTCCGGCTGCCCCATGGACTGCAGCTACTGCATCCTCCAGTCCTACCTCGCGAACAACCCGATCACCACGGTCTACGTTAACACCGAGGCGATACTCTCCTCGATCGCCTCGTTTCTCGACGAGAACCGCGACCGCTTCTTCCGCATAGGAACCGGCGAACTCTCCGACAGCCTGGCGCTCGACGGAATCACGGAGCACGCGTCCGTGCTCGTGCCTTTTTTCGCCTCCAGACGAAACGCGCTGCTGGAGCTCAAGACGAAGACCGCATCCGTGGATCACCTCCTCTCGCTCAACCACCGCGGCAACACCGTGATATCGTGGTCCGTAAACACCGAGGAGGTAATAGCCTCCGACGAGCGCGGCACCGCCCCGCTCGCTGAGCGCATAGCTGCCGCGAAGAGGGCCGCGCAGGCCGGCTTCGGGGTCGGCTTCCACTTCGACCCGATAATCCTCACCGGCGGCGCAAAGGACATGGACGGCTATCTCGAAGTGGCCGACAGGATACTCGCCGAGATAGATCCGCGCAGCATAGCGTGGGTCAGCCTGGGCTGCCTTCGCTACCCGCCCGAGCTCGCACCCCTGGCCGAAGGCCGTTTCCCCGGCACGAGGATCTTCTCCGGAGAGCTCGTCCCGGCGGGAAAAAAGATGAGGTACCTCAGGTTCATCAGGCAGGAGGCGCTCGCCTCGCTGTGGAACAGGCTCGCCGAAAAGCTGACGGCCCGAAAAATATACCTGTGCATGGAGACGGCGGCGGTCTGGTCGAAGATCGAACCCTCGGTCACATCCAACGCCTGCATCGAGAGGCGCCTGTGCAACGCGGAATCCATATCTTCAGCTGACGACAGATAAAATTCAAAGACAATCCTCTACTGAACCGGCGGAACCGGAAAGGACTGGACCGTGTTCCCGTCGAACGAGGCCGCTATTATCTCTCCCGCGCTCCTGTTGAAAGCGAGGCCGGCGGGCGTTTTTTGCCCAAGGGCGAAAGGATAGAGGGCGAAGTTCTGGGCCGTTCGGTAGACCGCCGAAAGAGCGGTGCTCGAGACGTACATGTTGCCGAAGTCATCCGAGACCAGCCCCTCGAGCGTGCGGAGGAAAAGGCCCGGCACAGCCTGCCTCTTTCCGGATCGGTCGAATGCAACGATCTGCCCGGAGTTCCACCCGGCCACCATGAAGAACTGCCTCGCCGGAAACCAGCATACGTCGTGAGGCTGCCCGAGTTCCATCCCCGTGGCGAACGTGGTCACCTCGTGCATACGCGGAATCTCTACCCGCCACACGGTCCCCGCCGGACCATCCGCCACGTAGAGCGAGTCGTCGGGGCCCAGGGTCACCCCGTAGAAATGCTGCGTAGGCAGATCGCCGAAGTTGATGTCGAAGAGAAAACGCCCGGTCGTCAGATCGAAGGCGTGAAGCTTTTCTATGTCGGCTACGTAAAGCGTCGTATCCCTTATCGCCATCCCCTTTGGAGCATTGAGCGACACATCCCTTGAGGCGCCGTCTATGAAGCGCATTTTGTCTACCGTGCCGTCCCCCTTCAGGCGCGATATGAAGCCGTTCCCGTCCCGCGCGTTCGGCAGGCCGTTCACGTTGGAGACGTAGATGAAGCCTCCCTTCGGATCGACGGCGATCCCGTACGGGTTTTGAAACCCGCCTGTCGAGAAAGCCCTGGCGAGTCCGGCCGAAGCGAGGGTGAAAACCAGGATTAGAGCGAATATGATCTTCTTCATGGCAAAGGATCCTATCAATTTTGCTTCGATTAGTCCATCGGCATGCCGCTCGTCATGTCTTTGCGCCGCCCTCTTCCACGACGCCTATGTACGGGAGTTCGCGGTGCCGCTGGGCGAAGTCGATGCCGTAGCCGACCACGAAGAGGTCGGGTATGGACAAGCCCAGGTACTCTATATCCTCCTCTTTCAGCTTCGAACGCGGCGAATCCTTGTAGAGAAGGACGCACGAGGCCAGGCTCGATGGCCTGCGCGCCGCTATGCGCTCGCGCACGAACGAAAGGGATGCCCCGGTATCGACTATATCCTCTACGATTATGACGTCGCGGTTCTCCACCGGGAGCATGTGGTCGAGAAGGAGTCTCAGTTCACCGGGCGTGGTGCGGCTCTCGTAGGACGATACCTTCATGAAGTCGCACTCGACCGGGATGCCTATTTTGCGGACGAGATCCGCCATGAACACGAACGAGCCGGTGAGACAGCCGATGAGAAGCGGCCGACGGCCGGCGTAGTCCTTGCGGATTTTGTCGGCGAGGGAGCCGACCGCTTCTTCGATTTTTTCCTTCGACACCAGAAGTTCGACCCCCATGGACCCCTCCGGATACTCAAAAGCCGAGCCGCCTGCGAATGCGAGCGGGGCTTTTTTAGCTGCTTTCGAATATCGCATCAACACTAAACGGAATGGTGATTAAGGAGCAAGCTTGCTCTTTCACCTTTGACCTTTGGCCCCGCATGGCCTAAACGTTCCCCCATGGCCGGTCACGTTGAAAAAGCCAAAGTCTATTTTCTGCCGTGGGA
>DAONII010000007.1:0-17428 GCA_035405085.1 bacterium
GGGTGCTGCCGGAGAAGGAGCGTATCTCTCCTCCAAGGTCGTATATGACCAGTTCGTCCCGCCCCGGTGCCACGCCGCCGATCGCGAGCGAATACTTGGCGGTCGGCTCTATCACGCGCTCCGGCGTTATCGAGGGGGCGTCGTCGTCTCCGCCGCCCCAGAAATCGAAGGGATTTCTGAATATCGTGCCGCAGCCCGATGACGAGATGAGAATGATTGCGGCCATTGCTATTCGCAGGATTGGCATTTCCGAATAGTACAGATTTTTCGTGGGGTTATCAAGGCAATTGCGTTGACACGGAAGCTTTGAGCGAGCTATTACGATATCCCCCGGTTGCCTCACACGGGTATGCCGGGGGCCGGCTATAACGTGGGATCGGGGAAGCCATGGTGAAATTTCAGAAGATAACCTCTGTGAAGGGAATGGAGGACATTCTGCCTCCGCATTCGGAGCTGTGGCAGTCTGTGGAACAGGCCTCGCGCAGCGTCTTCTCGGCCTACGGCTACCACGAGATACGAACTCCGATAGTGGAGAAGACCGAGCTCTTTCGCCGCGGCGTCGGTGAGACCACATCCATCGTCGAGAAGGAGATGTACAGCTTCGTCGACCGGGGCGACGATTCGTTGACCCTTCGCCCCGAGGGCACCGCGTCTGTGGTACGCGCTTACATAGAATCCGGTTCGTTTGTCTCCGAGCCCATCGCGAGATACTACTATATGGGCCCGATGTTCAGGCGCGAGCGCCCGCAGAAGGGGAGGCAGCGCCAGTTTCACCAGATCGGCTGCGAGATATTCGGAGTTGCGAGCCCCCTCGCCGACGCCGAGGTCGTCGCGATGACCTCTCATCTTTTCGAAGAAATAGGGTGCGAAGGGCTTCAGCTGGAGGTGAACTCTATAGGCTGTCCTGACTGCCGCCCTTCCTTCGAAACGGCCCTCATGAACTTCCTCGGAAAGAACGAGGCCGCGCTATGCGACGACTGCAAAAGGCGCATGGGCCGGAACCCGATGCGCGTTTTGGATTGCAAGAACCCCGCATGCAGGGAGCTCGTGGAGAGGGCCCCGAGGCTCCCCGATCACTGGTGCCTCTCCTGCAGGGAGCACTTCGGCTCTGTGAAAAGGGCGCTGGACCTCGTCGGGGTGAAATACGTTTTGAACGACAGGATAGTGCGCGGGCTGGACTACTACATGCGCACCGCGTTTGAGTTCACGACGACCAGGCTCGGAGCCCAGAGCGCCGTGGCCGCCGGCGGGAGGTACGACGGCCTGGTGAAGGAGCTGGGAGGCCCGGCGGTGCCCGGCGTCGGCTTTGCGCTGGGCATGGAGCGTCTGGCCCTCCTTCTGGAGGGGCAGGAGGGGAAATCCAAGCCCGAGGACCTGGTCTTCTTCGCGGTGCTTGGCGAAGCGGCTCAGGATGCCGCGCTGCCGATAATCCAGACCCTCAGGCGAGACGGCGTGCGCGTGGAGTGGGACTACGCGGAGCGTTCGCTCAAAAGCCAGATGCGACGCGCGGCGAAGGTCGCCGCCGAGACGGTGGTCATCATCGGCGACGAAGAGGTTGTCAGGGGCGTTGCCCAGGTGCGCGACATGCGCAAGGCAGCCCAGCACGAGGTACGCATCCAGGACCTGCCCAGGCACTTCGTGCAGATAGTGGGATAGGGCGGGGGAGAACAGGGCAGGAGAGGAAGCTCAGAGGCTGAGAAGCTAGAGAAGCTGAGAAGTTGAGATTTTGTAGTTACTGATCCCAGATCCCTGATTACGATCACTGATCATGGTTGCAGATTCACGATTTGCGATTACAGGCGGACGGGAAAAGAGGGGAGGCATATCTGAAGAAACGCACGCACACTTGCGGCGAGCTGACCGCAGATCATGAGGGTAAGCCGGTGGTTCTTCAGGGTTGGGTCGGCGGACGCAGGGACTTAGGCGGCCTCATCTTCCTGGGGCTCCGCGACCGCTTCGGCGTGACTCAGGCCGTGGTGGATCCCTCGGCAGCCTCATCCGAGGTGGTGAAGGTTGCGGAGGGGGTTCGCTACGAGTTCGTCGTGCAGGTGGAGGGAACCGTGCGCCGCCGCCCCGCCGGGCAGGAGAACAGCGAAATGGCCACAGGCGAGGTGGAGGTGGCGGTCGTAAACCTCAAGGTGTTAAATCCCGCTAAGACTCCGCCGTTTTTGATCGAGGACGAAACCGACGCCTCGGAGGACCTGCGGCTCAAATACCGATATCTCGATTTGCGCCGCCCCTGCCTTCAGGGAAAGCTCATGCTGCGTCACCGGATCGCGCAGACGATACGCGCGGCGCTCTCCGAGGCCGGGTTCCTGGAGGTGGAGACGCCCGTCCTCACGAAGAGTACGCCCGAGGGGGCGCGGGACTATCTCGTCCCGTCGAGGGTAAGCAGGGGCAAGTTCTACGCGCTGCCTCAGAGCCCCCAGCTCTTCAAGCAGCTGCTCATGGTCTCCGGCCTGGACCGCTACTTCCAGATAGTGAAGTGCTTTCGCGATGAGGACCTGCGCGCCGACCGCCAGCCGGAGTTCACTCAGGTGGACATCGAGGCCTCGTTCGTGGACAGGGAGATGATACTTGAGGTGGTTGACCGCCTCTTCGCGAAGCTCATGCGCGAGATAAGGGGCGTGGATCTTGTGCTTCCGCTCGAGAGGCTGCCATACGCCGAGGCGATGGCCCTCTACGGAAGCGACCGTCCGGACAGGCGCGTACCCTGGAGGCTCTGCGAGCTGACCGAGACCTTCAGGGGTTCCGGATTTCGCGCCTTCGCCTCGGCGGTTGACGGCGGCGGTGCGGTGAAGGGCTTGAACGTGGGCGCCCGCGAGTTCTCCAGAAAGGACGTCGACGCCCTGGAGGCCACCGCGAAGTCCTTCGGCGCGAAGGGTCTGGCCTGGGTGAAGGTGGGGGGTGAGGGCTGGGGCGGCCCGGTGGCGAAATTCTTCTCCGACTCGGAGCGCGCAGCGGTTGCGGGAGAGGCCGGGGCGAAGGATGGGGACATAATATTTCTGTGCGCCGACCGGCGTTCCGTCGTCGATGACGCGCTGGGCACCATACGCCTTCAGCTGGGTAAAAAGCTCGGGCTGATCGACGAATCGAAAATCGACCTCTTCTGGGTCGTGGATTTTCCGCTCCTGGAGTGGAACGGGGACGAGCACAGGCACATGGCGGTTCATCACCCGTTTACAGCGCCGCATCCGGATGATCTGTCGCTCCTCGACTCGGATCCGGGCAGGATGCGCGCTCTCGCTTACGATATAGTGATGAACGGCAGCGAGGTCGGCGGCGGATCGATAAGGATCCACTCGAGCGAGTTGCAGAGCCGCATATTCAAGGCGCTGGGGATAGGGGATGAGGAGGCGAAAGCCAAGTTCGGCTTCCTCCTCGACGCGCTCGAGTTCGGCGCCCCGCCTCACGGCGGCATAGCGCTGGGGCTCGACCGCCTCGTGATGCTGCTGGCCGGCACCGAGAACATCCGCGATGTGATCGCGTTTCCTAAGACCACCTCGGCCTCCGACCTCATGTGCGACGCTCCGAGCGAGGTCGCAAAGCAGCAGCTCGACGAGCTCGGAATAGCGATGAAGCTGAAGCCGTAAACCGTTTTTCCCCTCACAGTCCCTCGCAGCGCTGTCCAAAACGGGGCAGCGCTGCATCCATTCGATGCAGCGGCGCGCCCCGCCGCGCCCGTAACTCCCCGAAAAGTGGAAAAATGGGTCTGGCACGCCGCGTGCATCTGCAGCCCGTGCGCGCGAAAGCGATGCGCATGAAGGGAGGGGTCATGGGGTTCTTTAAATTGATGAGGTGTGCAAGGGGTCAGTCGGCGACGGAGTATATGCTCGTTCTGGCGGTGGTCGTTTTGGGCCTCGTCTCGGCGGCCAGCCACTTCATACCGACTTTCAACCAGGCGGTTTCCGAGCTCGCGCAGAACGTGGCCGGCTGGCTCGCGACGAATCAGAACATGGCGAATCCTCAGTGAGGGTTCTCAGGGGGTAAGGATGCGTTTCTTTAAGTTTTCCGGAGGACAATCGGCGACCGAGCTAGCGCTCGTCCTCCCCGTCGCGGTCGCCATGATGGCAGCCGTCGTGGAGATGGCCCTGATCGGATTGCGCAGCATATCTCTGCAACACGCTGCATTTCGAGCGGCCAGGGTTGCGGAGGTTTATCAGGAGGGATACGCGCCGGCAGAACTCTATGCGATGCTTGATCCCGCTCTATTTCAGGCTTCGGAAATATCCCGTCCGGGTGGAAAAGCCGGGGATGTGCTCATCGGGGCGCTTTCACGACCGATCGCTGATCTGAAGACTCTTGTCCCGGGCTCGGTCATGTTCAGGAGCTCACCCCAAGGGCGGTCTCTGCCGGCAGATCTCTCCGACGCCGTTCTCCGCGGGGGCGATACGCCCTCGCCGTACTGTGTTAGCGATGAGGGTTATGGTGTATGCGGCTATCCCAAGTGAAAGGTAATTCAGGCGGAGTTGCGGTCATCATGGTCATGGCCCTTCCCATTCTGGTGTCCGCGGTTGCTCTCGTCGTTGAGTCCGGGAGGGTTGCGCTGGCCCGCGCGAGGTTGCAGACGGCGGTCGACCGCGCGGCCTATGCGGGGGCCTCCGCGGTGGCGGCCTCCCTCAACGAGGTGGCGGCCGAAAACTGGAGGATTCACAAGGCCTGGCGCGACCTCTTAAGGGATTTCGAATCGGACACACAGCAGAACGAGGATGCCGCGACAGCCCGTTTTTCGGTCTATGAGGAGAGTCGCGACGAAGCGTTCCAACGAATCGACGAGGTGCGATACTGGGTCGATCTGGAAGCGGTCTCCGCGGCCGATGATGTCTTTTTGCGAAACGCACCCGACGCTTTTGCAATCGCTTCGTCCGAAATCGATATCGAGCTTTCCGAAGAGATCGATCGCGATGTTCAGTGGGGCAGGCCGGGTTACAACTTCGTGACAGGTGGTGACTTCACCGACCCCGAGGATGTCGACTCGGGCTCATTTGACGCACTCAAGTTCCTTGCCAAGGAAAACGGGCCCGGGGCGCGCATAGGCGTATTCGGCGTCCAGAAGGTGAGACCTCTCGTCCTCTCCGCGATACTCGGCGACGGGGTGGAGGTAGGCGCGGCAGCGGCCGCACAGGCATTCGGGGGTTCTGTGGAAGGCTTTGCGAAGAAGGAGACGGACAGCCTCGGCGATGCCGAAGGATCGCTCGACGAGGACGGATCCGATTCGCTTTACAGGGCTTCGCTTGTTCCGATGTGGACACAGGGCGAGTCGGGGGAGGGGATGTTTCATTGAGGTGCTTCGCTTTTGGGATGCGGATGAATTTTTTATACAAAACCACAGGCGGAGGCGCACTCGCGAATGCGAAGGGCGCGGCCGCTTTGGAGCTTGCAGCGGCACTTCCGCTCTTAGCGCTTTTCATCCTGCTGGTCGTTCAGTTTTCCGCTGTCTTCACGCAGTCGATACGGGACCTGGCCGTCGCTTCGGCAGAGGCGTCCAGGACGGTGGCCGATTGGAATATGGCCACGAATGAAGATGGGTTTGCAAGGCCGTGCCTGGAGCTCATGCCCGTACGCCATGTGTCTTCGGGTGGAAACCCGCTGGAAGTTGGCGCGGGGTTGTTGAGGCGCATGATCTCGGTGCCACAGGAGGTGCATATTGTTGCGGAGGATATCTGCAGCCATAGGCAGGGCGGTCGTTGAGCGGCCAGCTGTTGTGGCGGTTGTGTCAGCGTTGGCAGCCGTAATGTTCGCATCCGCCTATCTGGACAGGCGCGAAGCCCGGATTCTCAGGATGAACGATCCGGTTCCGGTTGTTATCGCTTCGCATGACCTGATCAAGGGCCACATGATCGATCATTCCTCGGTGAAGGTAGCGCGTGTTCCGCGTCGTTTTGTGCAGCCCACGGCCTTTTCCGATGTGGATGGGGCTGTGGGGCGCGTTGCTTCTATTCTCATTCCATCGGGGACACATCTGACTCCGGCGATAGCTCAGAGGCCATCGGAGAGGAGCGGAGTTTCGCCGCTCGTGCCGCCGGGGCGAAGGGCTATGGCGGTTACCATAGATGATGGCTCGGCGGAGAGGATAGTACGGCCGAACGATTTTGTCGACGTCCTGGCTACGTTCGATCTGGGAAACGAGGCTGCAGTAAAGCGCACCACCCTTTTTGTGATCGAGAATGTCCAGGTTCTCTCCGTCGGAAACGACGTTGCCGACTATATATCGTCGCAACCCCCAGAGCGGCCAGGTTCCGGAATGTTGGGAGGGATGGCGGCGAAACAGCCTCTGTCGAGAAGGGGGACATCCGTCGCCTTGGCCGTTACGCCCGCCGAAGCGAGCATCCTGGCTTTCTCACAGGCGTCGGGCAGGGTGGCCCTGGCGGTCAGGCCGGTCTTCGAAGAGGGCAGCGCTGAAAAATTAAGTCCCACTACGATATCGGCCATAACCGGTGGCCACGACGAACTGGCATCCATCAGAAATGGCTTCAGAGAGTACAGGGGAAGATGAGATCAGGTATCAAATGTTTTCGTTTTTTTCCCGGAGTGCCTTTGGCCTCCGGGGCTTCGCTCGCCATCGTTCTCTTCGCATTTGCGGCCCTTTCAGCCCGTGCTTTTGCAGACAATTCTTACACGATCGTCAAGGGACATTCGGCCACCGTTCCGGTGGACTACGAGGTCGGCGACGCGGCGGTGGCGGATCCCTCAGTGTGCGATTTTATCGTATCTAAGGACAGACGCTCGATTTACATCAACGGGCGTGGGGGCGGAGATACCGTCGTATCGCTATGGGATTCTGAGGGGGGCAAGCGCGACGACATGCGCATTCGGGTGGTCACCTCGACTCTGAAGGAGGTGCTCGACAGGGCGCAGGCGGAATTCGGCGACATGGGAAGCGTCACCGTGTCGGCGCACGGGGGGCATGTGGAGATCTCGGGAGAGGTCATCGAGCCCGAGGACTTTCGAAGGATAGAGGGTGCGGCTCGCTCGGATCCCATGATCAAAAGCCGGGTAAGGCTCTCCAGGGAGGTTATAGGTCAGATAGCCTCCGCGATAGAGGGGGAGATGGGAGTGCCGGGCGTCACCGTCAGAACCGTCAGGGATCGAGTGGTACTCGAAGGCGTCGCATACAGCGGGGCCGATGCAAAGCGCGCGGTGGAGATAGCGAAGCTGTATTCTCCGGAGGTTCTGGATCTCATCGAGGTGAGGGAGCTGGGCAGACATGTGGGCAGGGGCAGGATGATAGAGCTCACATTCCACCTGATGGAGTTGAAGAAGGGAGCACTCAGGGAGATGGGTGTCAATTGGGCACCGGGTTCCACCCCATCGGGTGGTTCCGGTAACGTTTCAACCGGAGGTGCGGGGGTTCTGTCGTCGGTGGGTGAGCTGGGTAGGGGTTTGCTCGGTTTTGTTTTTCAGCTCATACCCAGATTGCGCCTTGTTCGCGAGCGCGGCGATGGACGAGTGCTTGAAAACCCGTCGGTTGTGGTCAAGAGCGGGGAGGAGGCCCGGATCTTTTCTGGATCCGAAATCCCCTATTACAAAGGGCAGGACGTATCGTTCAAGCGGGTGGGCATCGAGATTGAAGCGGTGCCGGTGGAGACGGCTGCGGGAGTGGACCTGAAGCTCAGGGCTTCGCTGACCGCTCCGGCAGCGGATATGAGGGGTGCTATAGATACCAATACGGTGTCGACCACCGCAATAGTTCGCTTCGGGCAGAGCCTGGTTTTGGGCAACGTAATCCGAAGCGGCGACGTGAAAATGAAAAATCGCGCACCGAGGGGTGTGGATACTTCCTCCGCTCTTTTCACCCTTTTTCTTTCCAAGGATTTTCAGTCCAACCGTTCTGAGTTCGTAATATTCGTGACGCCGAGGCTTTTGTCCGAACCGTCTCCGGCAGAAGCCGAGCTTATGGAGTTTTTGGCTACCGAGGAGTCGATGATCAGAGATCGTTCCAAAAAAGAGTACGAAGAGTTCGCTTCTAGAATTTACGGAAATCGAGCGGAGAAACCCGCTTCAAAGCGATCAAAGCGGAGATCTTCAAGGGGGCGCGGCCGATGAGTTTTGAGCCGAGATCAGAAGCCGGGCGTGGTTTCGCTGTAGTCGATCCCGTCGACGGCAGAAATTCCGCGGCGATTTCCTTGGAAGTGGCCTCGTGGCTGGCTTCCCGGGGGCTCTCTGTCCTGGTGGCGCACCTGTGCACAGCATCTTCCGGGGGCGGGATCAGAAGCCTCGGGGAGATATCAAACCATATTCTGCATCTCAGCTCGGAGGCTTTTAAGGGGCTCCTATCGAAAAGGGGGATTCCAAATCTGGGTTCCATAGTGCTGGATGTAAAACCCGACGATTTCACGCTGGCGTTAATAGCTCGTTCGTATGGTCTTACAATATTCGCATGTTCGAAAAGGATGCCGTTTCCTATCCATTTTTTACCCGCGCTGGTGGTCGTGGAGTCGCTGAACGGGGGTGTTGTCAGGCGGGCGGGTTCTTTCATAGAGGAAATGTTTTCAAGCCAGACGGCGCCACGCCCTGCCGCGTTTTCGATAGCAGGGGGAGGTGAATCGCTGGGCTCGAGAATAGCGGCTCGGTGGAGGCTGCCGTATTGGAGTACCGATGGGGGTGTCGGCGGAATAGTCGAGAGGATCCTGGAGAGGGCTGTCCCTCTGGGAGCCGAGCCTGCAAAAATAGGCGAAGTCTCCTCGAAGCGCAGAAACGCATCGTTCCGATGCGAAGGGGGTTCCGTAACTTCCGATGCCGAGGATCGTGCTACTTCCGAGCTGCTCTCGCTTCTTCGGAAGGAAAGGGTCCTCAAGGAGCAAAGCGCAGAGAACTCGTCTAAAAGCTGCCAGGCATTTATTCGCGATGAGGTTTCCAAGGCCGCCAGAAGACTTCTTTCGTCTATGGATGCCGGGCTGCTAGTGGGCGTCAACGCCGCTTCCGTTGTCAAAAGGGTGGTAGACGAGGCCGCGGGCCTGGGACTGCTCGAGCCGATACTGTGCGATGCCCGCGTGACCGAAATAATGGTCAACGGGACCGAGGGTATCTACGTGGAGCGCAATGGCGTTATCGAGCGTCATCCCAGGCGTTTTTCAGACACCGGCCATCTGATGGCGCTGATCGAAAGGATGGTGGCGGGTGCGGGAAGGAGGGTCGACGAGTCCTCCCCGATGGTAGACGCGCGGTTGCCCGATGGGTCGCGCTTGAACGTGGTAATACCTCCGCTGGCGATAGACGGTCCTGCCGTTACGATAAGGCGCTTTTCCAAACGCATGCGCGGTATTGAAGATGCGCTGCGGGTCGGGATGCTCACTTCAAAAGCAGCCGCGTTCCTGGCTGAATGCGTATCCGCGCGGGTATCAATTGTAGTGTCCGGCGGTACCGGCGCGGGGAAGACAACGCTTCTGGGGATATTGGCCGGGGCCATAGGCAAGGATGAGAGGATCATAACCATAGAGGATGCTGCAGAGCTGTGCCTTGATGCACCGCATGTTGTCAGGCTGGAGGCCCGCCCGCCCGGGATAGAAGGGACCGGAGGTGTGTCGATACGCGAACTGGTGCGCAACGCGTTGAGGATGAGGCCTGACAGGATAGTGGTCGGCGAGGCGAGGGGGGCGGAGGCCCTGGATATGCTTCAGGCTATGAACACCGGTCATGAGGGATCCCTGGCGACCGTTCATGCGAACTCGCCTCGCGATGCGATCTCCAGGCTGGAGACGATGGTGCTGATGGCGGGTGCGGATCTGCCGATCCATGTCGTGCGCGAGCAGATAGTTAGGGCGGTCAGGCTGATCGTCCAGGTGGCGCGCCTTAAGGACGGGAGGCGCCGGGTGATCGAGATAGCGGAGATAACGGGTATGGAGGGATCTATTCCCTGCATGCAGACGCTGGCCGCCGATTCAGGAGATGGGGAGCTGATCTCCACAGGCATAGTTCCGAGGTTAGTCGAGGTCATGCGTATGAAGGGAGTCGAGGTATGCTTGCCATGAAAGCAGCCTAGGGGGAGACATGGTGTCGGTTTTTTTCGGTGCGGCATTTTTACTCACATGCGCGGTCTCGTTCGGGTTCCTGTCCATTTGGCTATCAAGGATTTCGGGTGAAGGGTGGCCGCGTTTTCTGGAAGGGCGGCGTGCGAAAGTGGAGGAGGCAGCAGAGCTTTCGGGCGTACGTCTTACACCCGCACTATCCCTGTCTTTCTCGGCGGCCTGGCCGGTCGCGCGCATCGCGCTTCGTAAAATCAGGAAGCGCAGGCTCGTTTGCGCCGATCGACAGATGCCGGGTGCCTTGTCTCTTATCTGCAACGCACTGAAGGCGGGGCTCGGCCTGACCCAGGCGATCGAGATGGCTTCGCTTGAGCTCGGTTCGCCACTGGGAAACGAGTTCAGGAGGATTTCGGCAGAGCTCAAGCTCGGACGGACCGTAGAGGAGGCCATGGTGACCCTGGAGGAGAGGCTGCCGACAGAGGACATCTCCCTCTTCGTTCAATCCGTAGCCGTGCTTCGTCGGACCGGCGGAAATCTCGTAGAGACGTTCTCAATGCTCGCACAAACCGTAGAAGCGCGCTTGAGGGTGGAGGAGCGGATAAGGGTCATAACCTCGCAGGGGGTCGTTCAGGGTTTCGTCCTTCTGGCGATGCCATGGCTTCTGGCGGTTGCCCTGTGGTTTGTATCCCCCCGATATCTCGGGCCGCTTGTATCTACCCGCGCCGGGCTGGCCATGGTGGCCTTCGGTATTATCCTGGAATGTGCCGGCGCGATATGGCTCAGGAAGCTGGTCTTGATAAAGGTATGACTAGATCGATTTTCACGGTCGTGTTCGTTCTGGCGGCTTCATGTGCGCTGGCCTCTGAGGTAGGTTCGCACCCCTCGATGAGGCTGATATCGTCCTGCGGCGAGCCCGGCAGGAATCCGATCGTTCGATCGACGGTAAAGGTCGAGGCCGACGGCGGCAGAAGCTCTTTAAGGTGGTGCGACGCCGGTTCGGGTTTTTTAAGCATTTTCCAGCGCCTTAAGGGTGAGGGCGAAGGATCTTCGCTTGTAGCACCCTTGCTGCTCGGATCCGGTCCATCCATAGACCTTCGCATTGATTCAGTGAAGTCCGAAGAGATGAAGCTTTCCACAGGTAAGGCTATCGCAACTTCGTTTGTCATCAGGGGTCGTTATGAGATCGGTGAGGGCATCGGTCCGGAAGGCGTTATCGCCGCAGGAGGAACAAGGAAGTCGTCAGTCGAGGGTGAAGGGGCTTCGCTTTCAAGCGCCGAGACAGGCGATCCGATAGCAGGATGGATGATACTTGAAAGACTGGACACCATATCTCCATGGAGCGTTGAATATTCGTCGCGTGTTAGGGAGGGCAGTATGGAGTTGGCTTGGGTCATGATACCCTGATGGGGGTGCAGGCTTTCATTCGGTCGGGAGGATCGATGGAATATATAATGTGCTGCGCCTGCGCCGGAGCCTTCGCGGTCTTCATCGCAAACGCGGCATTGAACTGGGGGGAGCGCGCATTCCTGTGGAGATCCATTGCCCCTCGGGCCAAGGGCTTTGCCTGTCGGCTCGAGAGCCGCCTAAACGAAAGCGGCTCCGGCGGATCGAAAGGTTCGGTTCATATCGAACTGGCATCTGCAGCGATTGGTTCGCTCTGGGCCTTGGCCTTAGTGCCGACCCATCCTGTGATCAGCATGGCGGCGGGTGCCGTGCTCGGGCGTTTTGCCCCCGGGCTCTGGCTCCGTTTGAGGAGGCGGCGGCGCATCGAGGAGTTTGAGCGCGCCCTCCCGAACTTTTTGGATTGGCTCGCGTTGTCCGTTGAGGCGGGGGAAGGATTCGCTCAGGCCCTTTCCAGAGTTGCGGCGTATCTGCCAGCCGGTCCCCTGAGGGAAGAACTCGCAAGGCTAAATGCGGACATCAGAATGGGAGTAACGCGCAAGGAGGCGCTCTCTTCGATGGCCGGGCGATCCGGCTCCCGTGAACTCGGGGCTGTCGTGGCGCTGCTCGCTCAGGCGGATGTCCTTGGAGTGGGGGTGGGGCCGATACTTCGCGCATCCTCCGTGAGGCTGCGAGCCGGAAGGTTGGCGCGTGCAGAGAGGAGGGGGGTCGCTGCCGCACAGAAGTGCCTCCTACCTCTGGTCTTTTGCATCATGCCCGTCACGTTTGTGGTTATATTCGGGCCTCTGATAGCAAGGATGGCCACCTGGGGGGTATCCTCTTTATTTTGAGGTGGTGAGATGGCATTCGCTTATCTCGCAGGTTGGATTCTTGTGGGGTTTGTATCGGCAGCCGCCCTGTGCGGTAAAAAAAAATCCAAGGATTCACCGAGATCCGATCATGATAGCGCACAGTGTGAAAAGCCGGGGGTGCCTTGCCACGATGACGGGGAGGCGTGGTGCCGCGCTGTGGAAGCCGTTTCCGGCGCTGCCGCCTTCTTGTTTGACCAAAGACTGACCCTGGTCGCCGCGGGCCCTGCGGGATCGAGGGCAATTCAAAAACACAGGACGAATACACACATAATAGACATAGCACCGCCGGATTCCGCGACGGCATTTCTCGATGGTGCAGCTGCGGCAAGGAGAGGGGAGATGCGTTCGTGGGAATTCAAGTGGCAAGACCGGCCCTCCATGGCGGCAGCCTGTCCGGTTGGGAATTCCCGTTTTCTCGTCTGGGTGAGGGAGATGAGCAGATGAATTTGGGTTCTGCAAAGGCGGCCATCCTTGTCGCCGGCGCCGTAATGATCCTTGTTTCAACGGCGGCCAGGGAGGCGGCTCTGCCCATCTCAAAGCCCCGTCAAGAGCCGGTGAAAGTCGTTCAGAGGGGAATCCGTCAAGAGGCCTCGATATTTGCCCTCAGAAACGGTTGGGGTGCGCTTTTCAAGGATCGGTTTGATTCGGCCTCGGACTTCGCGCTGATCGCGGCCTTCATGGGTGAAGAGGAAGGCGCGGCAAGGCTTTTCGCTTCGGCCTCGAGGCGTCGTCTGCGAGAGCTTGAAAAGTTAGGATCCCGTATAGCGGAGGCGCGTGCGATAGGAGACGCTCGGCTGGCGTTGCGCTTGGAGGCCTTGCGCGATTCGCTGAGACTAAAAGGGGAGGTCGGGATATCTGTCCCGTCGGGAGTTGAGGGAGAGCTCGGCAAGCTGATTGAGGAAGCCCGGTTGCACATCGGTGGCGGGCGGGAAATGCAGGCCCGCGCCAGCCTGGTGGAGGCGCTCTCTTTGGATCCCGACGACGAGCGCGTGCTGGGAATGATGGCCGAAATCGATAGAAGCTATGATGAGGAAGTGTTCGGCGCGGCCGTCAAGGAAGGCGAGGATATCGAGAAGCTTCTTGAGGAGGGGATCAGGCTCGGTGCGACGGGTAGGCTGGAAAAGTCCTGCGGCGTGCTGCTCAGAGCGCGCATCGAAGCCAAGCGCGCACCTGTGTCCAGGCAGGTTGAGGAGTCTGCAAAGCAGGCTCATGCGGATTGTGTAGCGGCGCTGAAAAAGAAAAGCATGGGAAGCCTTTCGGCCTATATCTCAGACTGCGAGTCTTCGGCTTCGCGCGAGGCGCCGGAAGCCATAGCCAAACTTCGCGAAGCGCGGTCAAAAACCGTCAGGTTGCTGGATGTCATCGGGGAAGATCCCGAGCTTTCGGTCCTGAAGGCGAAGGTGGAGGAAGCGATAGCGGCGTCCTCTAGTCGCTGGTTGGCCCAGGCTGTCGCGGCGGAGAGGTTTTTTGGCTGCTCGAAGGCATTGCCAATCTACAGGTCCATAGCTTCGGTCGATTCCGGGGCCTCAGAAAATGCGGTGTCAAGGGCAGGAGACGGTATTGCAAGATGCGACAAGGATTTCGGCAAGGAGGTGGAGAGATGAGGTTTGTTTTATTTTCCGCCGTGCTCCTGGCTTCGGTGGGCTTGCTTGCGGGAGAGGTCTCAGCTGCTTTGGGCGGGTCATATGAAGAAGGGGGTGCGTTTCCATCCCTGGAACGCTACTTCGAGTGTCGACAGAGGTGCGGGGAATCTAGGCTCTGCGCCAGGTGCGAGTCTATGGCCCGGCATGAATTCGGGCTCTCGGTACAATCAAGCGATCCGCTGCGCGCAGCGGCGCTTTTCGAGGAGGCCATAGCGAGGGATCCCACTTACGTTCCCCCATATTTTTCCTTCGCCCGCCTCTCGCTTCATCTGGGTCTTGACGGAGAAGGGCTATTCCAGAGGCTTAAATCGCTCCTGGCCAAGGCGCCCAGGAAGAAAGAGCTTTTGCGCCTTAAAGCCAGGGTCGACGGGGTCTCGCGCGGGAGATAGGGGATCCGGGCAAAAAAAATCGACCGCCTGAGGGCGGCCGTTTTGTGCATCTATATATATTATCGGCAGCGCGGACCTCAAAGTTGCTCTGAAAGTGCGATTTCAGCCTAAAATCGGCAGATGCCGCTATGATGCGGTTTGGGGTGGTCAAAAAAGGTAAAAAGAGGCGCAAATCCCGACAAAATACCCCCTAAATCCCCGAATCTCCTGTTTACCGGGTGCCTCTTTTCGTCTAAAAAAGGGCGCGTGAAGCGCCCATTTATCCGTTTTTTCTCCTGGGAGTCGCCGAAAACTCGATTTTCAGATCTTCGCGAGCCCGCGGCGCATTCATCTGTGCGGGCAACGCATCCTCATTTCGGGGAAACGCTATGGAGATGAGCAGGTTCAGGATGCTGGTATCGCAGGCCATCGATTCTCTGCCCGAGGAGTTCAGCGCGGCGCTGGAGAACATAGAGGTCGTGGTGGAGGAGTGGCCGACCGACGAGGAGCTGGATTACTTCGAGGAGCGCGAGGGGCTTGAAGAGGGGGAGGGGGAGTGCCTGCTGCTCGGCCTCTATCAGGGGATACCGAAGGGGAAGCGCGACCCGCTTTTCTACAGCGGTGTCCTGCCGGATCGCATCACGCTCTTCCGCGGCTCGATAGAGGAGTTCTGCAGGGGCGACGAACGGGAGATAACCGAGCAGATAAGGAAGACATTCCTGCACGAGATAGGCCACTATTTCGGGCTGAACGACGACAGGCTCAGGGAGCTTGGGTATTGAGTTGATAAATGGCTTCGGCCGTGCGAGAAGGGGGCCATGATGAAAAAAGCGAAGAAGGTGGTAAAGAAGAAGAAAGTTGTGAAAAAGGCGAAGGCGAAGGCCCGCCCGGCCTCGAAGGGCTCCGCGAAAGCGAAGAAGACGAAGGGCTCGCCTTCGAGGAAGGGCGGCGCGAGGAAACCGGCCGTAAAGGCCAGGCGAGCGACGAAGGGGCGCTCGCTCAGGGGGCTTGGGATGAAGGAGGTCGCGGCAGCGGTCCACGGCCTTCTCGTGGAGGGCGGCCACGAGCCGATCCTCTCCGGCCAGGCATGCGCCGCCATCTACGGCGGGCAGGCGATAAAGTCGCGCACGCTCGAGTTCGCCATAACGGGCTTCGCTCCGGCTAAGGTCGGGGCGCTCATGGCCTCTCTGGGCTTCGTGCTCAAGGAGGCACGGACGTTCTCCAATATGTCCTGCCCGTACGAGGTCGTGCTGCTGGCCGCCCCCCTGAGGGTGGGCGACGACGCGACCGACGGCTCCCGCATGATCAAGACCTCATCCGGCCCTCTGCGCATGCTCACGCCCACGGACTGCGTTCGTCAGCGCCTCTCCATGTTCTACAGGTGGGGGGACCGCCAGGCGCTAACCGAGGCGGTGCAGGTGGCGAAGCGGCAGGCGGTGGAGATGGAGCTCGTGGCACGCTGGTCGGAGTGGGAGTGGGCGACGGACCGCTTTCAGGAGTTTCTCCGCGCGCTGGAGGCATCGCGCTAGGGTCTTTGCAAACAAGGCCTTTGACAGAAGCACACATGAAAGGAGCGGCGCATGAACAGCAAGGTTTTGGAGTACATCGAAAAGAACAAGGATCAGCACTTGAAGGAGATGATCGAATGCCTGAAGATACCGAGCGTTTCCGCCGACTCTACGAAGGAGCCTGAGATCCGCCGCTGCGCGAAATGGTGCGCGGACAAGCTCAAGTCGATCGGGATCGAGAACGTGGAGCTCAAGGAGACCGGCGGCTTCCCGGCCGTCTACGGAGACTGGCTTCACGCGGGAAAGGACAAGCCCACTATAATGGTCTACGGGCACTACGACGTCCAGCCGGTGGAGCCCCTCGAGAAGTGGGAAACCCCCCCGTTCGAGCCGACGATAAAGGGCGACTACATCTACGGCCGCGGCACATCCGACGACAAGAGCCAGCTGCTCACGCACGTGTTCGCGCTCGAGTCGATCATGAAGGCCGAGGGCAAGCTCCCGGTCAACGTGAAGGTCTTCCTCGAGGGCGAGGAGGAGGGCGGCGCGGGCGGCACCGCGAAGTTCGTCGAGGACAACACGAAGCTCCTCGCCTGCGACGCGGTGGTGCTCTCCGACACATCCTGGCCGTCGTCCGATCTGCCGACGATGATCTATGCGCTTCGCGGAATCGCCTACTTCCAGGTGGATGTGAAGGGTCCGAACCGCGACCTCCACTCCGGTATGTACGGCGGCAGGGTACAGAACACCTTGAATGCGATGGCCCGCATGATAGCTAAGCTGCACGACGACGAGGGCAGGATCGCGATACCGGGCATCTACGACGATGTCCTCCCCCTGTCCGACGCGGAGAAGAAGGAGTTCTCCAAGGTCGCCGAGAAGGATGATCACCTGATTAAGGATTTGGGGGTGAACGGTCTGTGGGGTGAGAAGAACTTCACCTCCACCGAGCGCAACTGGGCGCGGCCGGCTCTCGACGTGAACGGTGTATGGGGCGGCTACGCAGGGGAGGGCGGCAAGACCGTAATAGCATCGGAGGCCGGCTTCAAGATCAGCATGCGTCTCGTTGCAAACCAGTCGGTCGAGGGCGTGAGGCGTAAGTTCACCGACTACATAAAGCAGATATGCCCCCCCGGGCTCACCGCGGATGTGAAGTTCCTGCACGGCGGAGACCCGGTCATGGTCCCGATAGACAACAAGTTCATCGCATCGGCGAAGTCCGCGGTGAAGGAGGCGTTCGGCAAGGAGCCGGTGCTGGTGCGCGAGGGAGCTTCGGTCCCGATAACCGCTACTTTCCTGAAGGCGCTGAACGCTCCGTCGATCTTCATGGGCCTCGGGCTGCACGACGACAACATCCATTCTCCCAACGAGAAGTTCAAGCTGTCGCACTTCTACAAGGGCATCAAGGCCTGCGCGTCCTTCTTCGAGGAGGCGGCGAAGGCCTAAGCGACCGCGTCGAAGACGCGGTCATCCTGAGTCGCGAAGCGGCGAAGGATCCCGATTGAACGAGGCCGCCCCGCTTTTCGCGGGGCGGCCTTTTTGTTCCGTGAAGGACCCTCAGCCGATGTGCTTCCGGTCTTGCCGGAGGATGAATCCGACGTATCGGAAAAAATCTACGATTCCGACGGGGATGGGCCAGATCCGGCGATAGTAGAAATTGCGCGCCAGGAAGGAAACGTAAAAGAAGAGACG